>NZ_BAACAP010000196.1:0-70371 GCF_045865695.1 Scytonema hankhaensis NUACC26 | reverse complement strand
CGTCTTGCTTGCTGTGAGCGTGACGAAGGGCTGAAATTGCCTGGGGAGCAAGGCGTGTTAGGTTTACACCAAAGTTCGCGATCCCAAACAGGTCACCAAGTGGGTGTTTCTCCCTGCCTACCATACGCAATGCAAACGGTTCAGGATAGTTTGAGGGCTTAGTTCTTGTCGGTGCATCAGATGCGTTGATAGCAATTAATTTGGCTTCTTCTGACATAAGAACCTCGTAAGACGGAATGATGAGGGCTAATACCAATTCAAAATTTTGAGTGGCTCTTATTTTGGCAAAGGTATTGCTTATGACTCCTATTAACTTATAAAGTTGCACGCAAAAAACGATAACCTACATCAATCTCTGTCAAGGAGCGAAATTCTCCATATTTTGCATCCCATTCACCACTAGTTAAATCGGCTGCAAGAGACTTTACTCCAGATTCAATCAAACTGGGATTAGCCAAAGCAAAAGAAGAGATTCCTGCACGCACGTGAGGTTGTAGATACAACTCAGGACGCCTCCAAGCTGCTGCTGCAAATAAATCAGATAGATCGTATGGTAACAAAAAAGGTATAGCTTCAACACATCTATTAGTATTTTCCTGAATCAACTTTGTAAGTTCGTTGAGTGGTAATAAGCGTGCTGCATCTTCCCAAAGAAAAGGAAAGTAATCATAAAGCCATATTTTCTGAGCCAATCTAATATCAAAAGTTAACACAACTATTGCTCCGAATTTAAGAATCCGATGCATTTCTTTAAAAGCTTGTTCAAGGTTAGAAAAGTGATGAATTGTGAGAAGACTTATTACTCCATCAACGGATTTATCTGGTAAAGGGAGAGCTTCTGCATATCCACTAAACCATTCAATTTGTGGATGTTTTTCTGCTTGCGATCGCATGACTGAAGAAGGTTCTACAGCATAAATAGAAAATCCTTGGTTAGCTAGTGCTTGAGTGTAACCACCAGTACCAGCACCAATATCAGCGATCGTGCTACCTTGTGGTAAGTTAAGTAAATTGATTATTGCCTTAACAATACGAGAGTCAGGGACGCGAGTTTTTGCGTATTGTTTACCAATTGAATTGTAAATAGGCATCGGTATATTATTCTACAAATAGCTAGGCGGAAATAAACAGAACTACATGACAAAATATAAATATGCCGGAAATCCTTACCAATGACAAATGACTAATGACAAATGACGCTCCTCACTAGTTAACTTTAATTGTGCTGACTTACTTAACCGCCACATCATAAACATCTTTTCCTAAATCCACCTCTACAACATAAGGCTCAACAGAACGCTTAAACAGCACCATTTCGCCTGAATCATCTTTTTTCAAATTCACATGACAAAACCATTCTTCATTATTCTTATCTGGAAAATCCAAACGATAATGGTAAAGACCCCAGCGACTTTCTCGGCGATACAAGGATGCTCGTGCTGCCATTTCTGCACAGTCTCTAATAAAATGTACCTCCGTACAGCGCATAAGTTCGTGAGGGTCACGCGCTCCCATTTGAGCCAATGTATCATGATAGCGAACAAAGTGTCTTAAACCAATCTCCATTTTGTTACCCGATTTCGGCGGTTGCAGGTAATCATTCACTAGTCGTCGCAGCTTATACTCTACCTGAGTGTGAGGAATACCATTGGGTTGGTTCAAAGGTGCATAAACGCGAAATCTTTCCGCTTCTAAAAGATCGCGATCGGGTTCCAAGTAGTCCAAATCTTGGATATACTCCATAGCATGAGTGCCTGCCAAGCGACCATAAACAAACGCCCCAATCATGTAATTATGGGGAACACTTGCCATATCTCCTGCTGCATATAATCCTGGTACAGTTGTTTGAGCCTTTTCGTTTACCCAAACGCCGGAAGCACTATGTCCACTACACAACCCAATCTCGGAGATATTCATCTCTACACCATGAGTGCGATAGTCTTCACCTCTACCTTCGTGAAAGCGTTCCCGGCTTGGTCGTTCATTTGACCACAGAATTGACTCTATTTCAGAAATTGTGTCTTCATCTAAATGAGTCATCTTCAACTGGATTGGTCCTTTGCCAGAGTTCAGTTCCTTCCAAATCTCTAGCATCATTTGCCCGCTCCAATAATCACAATTTATGAAGCGGTGTCCTTCAGCATTGGCGGTGTATGCGCCAAAAGGTCCGGCAACATAAGCACAGGCAGGACCATTGTAGTCTTTAATCAAGGGGTTGATTTGAAAACATTCTATATTAGTTAGTTCTGCTCCTGCATGGTAAGCCATTGAGTAACCATCCCCTGCATTAGTGGGGTTTTCGTAAGTACCGTAGAGGTAGCCAGACGCAGGTAATCCCAGCCGTCCGCAAGCACCCGTGCAGAGGATAACTGCCTTTGCTTGGATGACAACAAAATCACCACCCCGGACATCAAACCCAACTGCACCGATCGCCCTTCCTTCTCGCACTAAAACTCGTGTCGCCATGACGCGGTTGGTAACACGCACTTTATGGCGTTTAACTTGGCGAGTCAGAATGGGCTTTAAATCTTTACCTTCTGGCATAGGTAGTACATACTTGCCTACCCGATGTACTTGCTTAACATCGTAGTTTCCTTGTGGGTCTTTTTGGAACTTAACGCCCCAACTTTCTAATTCTTGAATTGTTTCGTAGCCTAGCTTTGCCGTTTGGTAGACAGCTTTTTGGTGGAGAATTCCATCGTTGGCAATGGTGACTTCGCGCGTGTATTGTTCTGGGGTGGAGTGTCCGGGAATGACTGCGGTATTCACTCCATCCATTCCCATAGCGATCGCGCCACTACGACGAATATTTGCCTTTTCCAGAATCAGCACCTCTGCATCTGGATTTGCTTGTTTTGCCTTAATCCCCGCCATTGTCCCCGCCGTACCGCCACCAATGACAAGTACATCCGTTTTCATCCACTGAGTATTGACACTCATATCCGTTCCCCTTGTCATTTTTAACTACCCTGCCAAACAATGTCCTTGACGACAACTGGTTTTGGCAATAGCTTGATTTTGTAGAAAGCATCAGCTACTTGCTGTTGTCCGGCGATAACTTCTTTTGTTAACGGTAGCACCCCATATTTGCGCCGCTTTTCTGCTACCTCCAATACAGCAGCATCAATTCCCAATTCTGGCGAGAGAAATTTCGCGACTTCTGTAGAATTCTTTTGCGCCCAGTCACTTATTTTCTTGACTTGAGTGAGAACTGTTTTTAACGCATTAGGATGCTTCTGAACAAAAGATTTAGCTGCAAGATAATAACCACGATTCGATACGAGTCCCGTTCCATCAGTTAGAGTTCGTGCGCCTGTCGCAGCCACAGCAGCAGCCAAATAGGGGTCCCAAATAGCCCATGCTTCCACATTGTTACCTTCAAAAGCTGCGCGAGCATCGGGAGGTGTGAGAAAAGCTGGCTTAATATCGCTATACTTTAATCCTGCTTTTTCTAATGCTTTTACTACTAGGTAGTTAGTATTTGAGCCTTTTGCAAAAGCCACTCTTTTCCCTTTAAGATCCGCTACAGTTTTAATCGGTGAATTTTTCGGCACAACGATCGCTTCTGCTTTCGGACTCCAAGGATCGTAAGCAACGTAAACCAAGGGAGTCCCTGCGGCTTGGGCAAATATAGGCGGTGATTCACCAGTGTATCCAAAATCAATACTTCCTGCATTCATAGCCTCTAACATCGGCGGACCTGCTGGAAATTCTGTCCATGTCACTTTAGCATTAGCAACCAAAGCTTTCTCCAAATCTTTTTTTGCCTTCATGGCATTGAGAATAGTTGCTGCTTTTTGATAGCCAATGCGAACCACAACTTCTTGACTTGCTCGATTCTGTACTAGTGTCAACGCAGCGTTACTTGTGTTGGTGGGAGAAAAAGCAGAGACAGCAAGACTCAGGCTCAGCCCCAGTGTCAAGAATAAAGTAAATCTACGAACTCTAGATAGTCTCTGCAATAAGCCACTGAAAATTCCCAAATATCTAACTGATAAGAGCTTTGTCAACATATACTGTGCTTTTACCTTTAATATTAAAATTTATATTACGGTAAACTCAACAAATTACCGTATTTAAATTGTTGAGATAATATTCACATGAATAAGCGACAAATGCAAGATAGGGAAACAATTGCTCTATTAAGAAGTATTACATTTAATGACAATCTAGGACTTAGCACTATACAAATTGACGAACGTATGCATTAACGGATAATGGTCGTTTCAGACTTGTAGGGGCGCAATGCCTTGCGCCCCTACGGTGGTTGATGTTGGTTCTCATTCGTTAACAAATCAAATGTTGAGGCGCTAAAAATGCTTATTCATATCTAACGGTTTCTGTCAATGCGTAAGTCCTAACAATCTATGATAAATAAAATTATTCAATAGTAAGCGGTACAGAAATAAATCAGTGTTGGTTCAATGAAGTTGTTGTAGTGAAAAATGCGCTGTACTAGATTGGCACAGTAGAAACTATCTTAGAATTAGCTTGATGGTTATAGGTTTTCTTTGGTAAAGGTTCCCCTTCCATGATTGCCACCCATAAACTGTTTATTAGGAAGAATTTCTCTTTTGAGATGGAGAAAGTTTGCCCACTACTAGAATAAACTTCTTCTGCATCAAATATAAATACAAGGAATTTTGTCATCTTCTCCAAATCTCTCACGATGAAGGTGATATGGCTAATTCCTTGAATCATATGTGTACCTTGAGTGAGTGTTATATCATCTTTGGAAAGAAGACATCTCCAGAAATAAAGTTGGTTGTATCCGTGAAAAGTGGCTCGATATATTCCTCTTTGAAAGGCAAATTACTTTGCACGAACGACCCTCTGAGGTGTTACCGATGGGAGAACATGGCGGGCGTCACTTTGGTACGATTCTGGCTTGGGGTGATTGGGAGGCGAGCGCGAATCGCCTGAATGAAATGAAGATTCATACTTAAAAATCTAGGCATCATAAATTATTTAGGAGAAAGTAGGAAAAGTGGAAAAAGTAGGATGTTTTCTAAAATCTATTAATAATCATATTGTTATGCTGTAACATTGGTTAATGTTTCAAGCAACCAGTCAGTAACAGGGGTAGTACTAGCGGTAAACGGCGTAGCGATCGCTGACTATAGAGGTTAAAATTGATATGTCAATAACTATAGACAATAGTTTATGTACTGGATGAATTACTAAAACTACGGGGACTAATGCTGCTAATCTCTCATTTTTTATGGTCACCTTATTTCATCATCATCTAGTTAAGTTTCGCTAAAATAATCCCGACTCTGGCATTTTTACTCTTAAGGCTTACTACCCTTGGTTTTCAATATGTTCGTGAAATATTAAAAATGCTTCCAAAAGAACCTGAGCCAATTTTATTAGTCCAGTTTGTTGCCAAGCTTACCTCTAATGGTTGTATTCACCCTGTTTCTACGGGCGTTGAACCTCGTAAATTGGCGAAGGTATTGTATAAATAACATATTTTGAAGCATGATAAAATTTATACTAAAACTTATTAAATTAAAATACTGTAAAAACATGAATAATAATTTATACTCAATGCAAAGTTTTGGTGAAGCTACTTTAATTGACCTGTTACAAAAAAGAGCGCTACAGCAACAAAGTCAAGTAGCATATACCTTTTTGTTAAATGGAGAAACAGAAGAAGTTAACTTAACTTATCAAGCATTAGATCGAAAAGCGCGATCGCTTGCTGCAAAGTTACAGAGTATGAAAGCTACTGGAGAGAGAGCGCTGCTTTTATACCCGCCAGGACTCGAATTCATTGCTGCTTTTTTCGGATGTTTGTACGCAGGTGTTACTGCTGTTCCCGTGTATCCACCGCGCCATAACCAGAATATGACAAGGTTGCAAGCGATTGTGAAAGATGCTCAAGCTAGTTTCGCCCTCACAACAACATCTGTTCTTACCAATATTGAACACAGCTTAAAACAAGAACCAGAACTAGCAGCGTTGCATTACATAGCCACCGAAAATCTTACCGACAATTTTGCACAAGATTGGCAGCCTTTAAAAATAAGTAGTGACACCTTGGCATTTCTACAGTACACCTCGGGTTCTACGGGAACACCAAAGGGTGTAATGGTGAGTCATGGAAATTTACTTTCCAATTCAGCAGATCTTGACAGAGGATGGGATCACTCATCAGAAAGCGTCATAGTCACATGGCTTCCTACTTTTCATGATATGGGACTCATATATGGAGTCATTCAACCTCTATACAAAGGAATTCCATGTTACATGATGGCTCCCACATCCTTTCTACAACGACCAATGCGATGGCTTGAGGCGATTTCACGCTACAAAGCAACTCATAGCGGTGCTCCTAATTTTGCCTATCAACTATGCGTAGATAAGGTCACCTCAGAACAACTCGCCAATTTAGATTTAAGCAGTTGGCGTATGGCTCTTAATGGTGCTGAGACAGTTAGAGCAGATGTTCTCAAACGGTTTGCCGAACTGTTCAAACCGTGTGGTTTTAACCTGAGGAGTTTCTGCCCCGGTTATGGTTTGGCTGAGGCTACTCTCAAGGTAACTGCTACCAGAGCCAAAGACTTACCGACTTTTTATACAGTTCAATCGGAGGAACTGAGAAAAAATCGCGTGGTAGAGGCTCAAGAACAAGAGCCAGGGTCGCTAACTCTAATGGGATGTGGATATACCGAAATTGATACGAGAATTGTTATTGTGCATCCAGAATCATTGACAACCTGCTCTCCTGGAGAAGTGGGAGAAATTTGGGTGTCAGGTGTCACGGTTGCGCAAGGTTACTGGATGCGAGATGAAGCGACCGAGCAAACCTTTCAGGCATATTTGGTAGATACAGGAGTTGGGCCGTTTTTACGCACGGGAGATTTAGGATTTTTGCTTGATGGCGAGTTGTTCGTTACAGGTCGAATGAAAGACGTGATTATTATCAGGGGGCAAAATCATTATCCCCAGGATATTGAATTAACAGTCCAAAAAAGTCATTCAGCACTGCGACCGAATTGCGGGGCTGCATTTTCTGTGGAGGTAAACGGTGTTGAACAGCTAGTCATTGTGCAAGAGGTAGAGCGGAGTTACTTACGTCAACTAGATGTAATGGAGGTGGTGAGAGCCGTTCGTCAAGCAGTGTCAGAGCAGCACCAGCTAGAAGTTTATGCTGTTGTGCTACTGAAGACAGCCAGTATCCCAAAAACATCTAGTGGTAAAATTCAGCGCCATGCTTGTCGGGTTGGTTTTTTGAATGGAAGTTTAGATGTCGTCGGAGATTGGACAGCGAGTCTTCAACAAATAAACTTACCACAGATCCAACAACAAGTAGAAGTCCTGTGGGGGAAAGTGCATTCTTCAAATGAGTCGCCAGCCAATGGGAAATCGTTCAAACCAGCTTTTACAGAAGAAGCGATCGCAACCTGGCTGGTTTCTCATCTCGCCCTGTCCCTGCTCGTTTCCCCAGACGAGATAGATATTCAGGAGCCTTTTGCTACATACGGTTTAAGTTCGGCGGTGGCAGTTAGTATGACGGGTGAATTAGCACGGTGGACTGGCTGTGAACTTGAGCCTACTCTTTTTTGGAAGTACCCCAACATCGAAGCACTTGCTCAGTACCTAGCAGTTCAATGTTTGTTATTGCAATTAAGAACCTCTCCAGTGAGTGTTTGAGCAAATGTTATCAAATGAAGCTAATCGATCGCAAGAACCAAGAGTATGAATAGAGAACCAATCGCCATCATTGGAATAGGATGTCGTTTTCCTAAAGCTAATAGTCCAGAAAAGTTTTGGCATCTCCTACTCCATGGTATAGATGCTATTACAGAAATGCCTCCTTCTCGGTGGGACTTAAATCCAGACACAGAAAAATTAGACAAAGTAAATACTCGTTGGGGCGGTTTTCTAGAGCAGGTAGATCGGTTTGACCCAAAATTCTTTGGTATTTCTTCACGGGAAGCTGCTAGCATGGACCCCCAGCAGCGGTTGTTGCTGGAGGTTACATGGGAAGCATTAGAAGACGCTGGGCAAATACCGAAGCATCTAGCAGGTACGCAAACAGGTGTCTTTATTGGAATATCAACTCAAGATTTTTCTATGTTGACATCGGGTAATTCCGGTCAAGACATCTATATGACTATTGGGACTTCTCATTCCATAGCAGCTAACCGTATTTCCTACGTGTTTAACTTCACCGGACCAAGCGTAGCGTTTGATACGGCTTGCTCCTCTTCACTGGTTGCGGTTCACTATGCTTGTCTTAGCTTATGGAATCAAGAGTCTACTCTTGCAGTAGCTGGAGGAGTGAATGCCTTATTGTTGCCAAAAGTTACAAATAACTTCGCCAAAGCAGGATTCTTAGCTCCTGACGGTCGTTGCAAAACCTTTGATGCCCGAGCAGATGGTTACGTTCGTGGCGAAGGCGCAGGTGCGGTCATTTTGAAACCCCTATCGCAAGCTTTGGCTGATGGCGATCGCATTTACGCTGTTATTAAAGGAAGTGCGGTTAACCAGGATGGGCGTAGCAATGGACTTACCGCTCCAAATCCACTAGCACAGTCAGCTGTTCTACGCTCTGCTTACCAACTCTCAGGTGTTTCGCCCGGTCAGGTGCAGTACATTGAAGCTCATGGTACGGGCACATCGCTGGGAGATCCTATGGAAATGAGCGCTTTGGGAGAGGTGCTGGCACAGGATCGACCCCCTGGAAACTACTGTGCTGTTGGTTCGGTTAAAACCAATATTGGTCACTTAGAAGCAGCGGCGGGAATTGCTGGGTTGATTAAAGTGGCGTTGTCTCTCAAACACCGACAAATTCCACCAAATTTGCATTTCCAAAAGCCAAATCCTTATATTCCCTTTGATAAACTGCCGCTACGAGTTCAACAAACCTTAGAGCCTTGGCCACAAGGAAATGATTTGGCATTAGCTGGGGTAAGTTCCTTTGGTTTTGGCGGTACAAATGCTCATGTGGTTTTGGCAGAAGCACCCTTGGAGGACACGGGGACGCGGAGACACGGGGACACGGGGACTGTTTTCCCCTCCGCGTCTGACTCTCGTCCGGTGCATCTTCTTACCCTGTCAGCTAAAAGTGAGGATGCTTTACGTGAACTTGCACAACGTTATCAGGAATTCTTAATTAATCAACCTGAGGAAGCTCTCAAAGATATCTGTTTTACTGCTAACACGAGGCGATCGCATTTTGACTACCGCCTTGCTATTATTGGTGACTCTAAGGTGCAGTTGCAAACAGAACTATCTGCTTTTACTGCCGATCTGGAGACTACAACAGTTGTCAGGGGTCAGGTAAAAAGCAAGAAGCGTCCAAAAGTCGCATTTTTATTTACCGGACAAGGTTCGCAATATATTGGCATGGGACGCCAACTCTACGAAACTGCGCCTGTCTTTCGGCAAACCTTAGACCGTTGTGATGAAATTTTACGTTCTTATCTGGGCGAGTCACTGCTAAGCGTTCTTTACCCTGAACCGGAAGAGACTTCGCTATTAGACCAGACTGCTTACACCCAACCAGCTTTATTTGCCATTGAATATGCACTCTTCGAGCTTTGGAAATCTTGGGGAATCGTACCCACCGCCGTAATGGGTCATAGTTTAGGAGAATACGTTGCTGCAACTGTAGCGGGAGTCTTCAGTCTGGAAGATGGACTGAAATTGATTGCTGAAAGAAGCCGCTTGATGCAGGGTTTACCGCCAGATGGAGAAATGGCCGTAGTGTTGGCGACGTCAGATACTATACGGGCTATTACTGAAATTAACTCTAAAAAAGTAGCATTTGCTGCTATAAATACACCTCAAAACACTGTAATTTCTGGAGAACGGCAAGCTGTTTTGTCAATCTGTACTGCCTTGGAAGCAGAAGGAATAAAGACAAAAAAGCTACAGGTTTCCCACGCATTCCACTCACCTTTGATGGAACCAATGCTGGCAGAATTCCATCAAATTGCTGCTAGTATTACATATGCTGCTCCTCAAATTGATTTAATTTCCAATCTAACAGCAGAACGATTAACTAAAGAAGATATTACGCCCGAGTATTGGGGGAAACACTTACGCGAGTGCGTACAATTTGCTGACAGTTTAAAAACGCTTCACGCCTTAGGTTATGAGATGTTTGTTGAGATTGGACCAAAACCTACTTTGTTGGGGATGGGACGTAACTGTCTTTCAGAAGGAGTAGGCGTTTGGCTTCCCAGTTTGCGTCAAGGACAGGATGATTGGCAGCAAATGCTCCAGAGTTTAGGAAAATTATATACCTGTGGAGTATCTGTAGACTGGTCTGGTTTTGACAGGGACTGTGGGCGAGAGTTAATAAGCTTGCCAACTTATCCCTGGCACAGACAACGCTATTGGGTTGAAACTTCCGAACCAAGATATCAACAAGCAGAGTCTTTATCTGGAGAAAATAGTCAAACTCCGATCGCTAAATTGCTTGACTTGGGAGATACCGAACAGTTAACTCAGTTAGTGCAAAAGGCAGGGAATTTTTCAACCGAACAGATAAAATTACTGCCCGAACTGTTATCAGTCTTAGTCAAGGAACACAAGCAACACCTGATACCAGACATCATCCAAGACTTGTGCTATGAAATAGTTTGGCGACCTCAAGGGAGTATACAGGAGCAGTCAATTGGAGATTACATACCTGCTGTGGAAGAAATTCGCGTTCGCGAAGCGGCTCCAAAGGAGCATCGCCCAAAGCCTCAAGCACAGCGGTTGATGTCGCAGCACAATCAATTATATACGGAAACGAAAACAGAATTAGGAAGTTGGCTAATTTTTGCTGACAATCAAGGTATTGGTGAGCAGTTAAGTGAACTGTTGCGTTCACAAAAACAAGTATGTATCCTGGTCTTCCCTGGTAAGGAGTATAAACAGATAGCAGCGCAAGAGTTCAGCATTAACCCAGCCTTAGCAGAAGACTTTCAACAACTACTGGAACAAGTGGCTACAAATAAAACTCCTTGGCGTGGAGTCGTTTATTTGTGGAGCTTAGATACAGTTTCGGCAGACGCTTTAACAGTAGCAGATTTAGAGGTGGCTTCGCAAACAGGATGTGGCGGTGCTTTGTCCCTAGTCCAGTCTTTGATTGGTAAAGAATTTTCCCAGCCCCCTACCTTATGGCTGGTGACAAAAGGAGCGCAACGAGTGGGTGTAGAATCTACTCTTCTTGGGATAGCCCAATCGCCTGTGTGGGGATTAGGAAAAGTAATTACAAATGAGTATCCACAATTTCACTGTACTCTGGTGGATCTAGACCCAGGAGGAAATAACAATGCACAAAGCCTTTTTGCAGAAATTTGTTCGCACAAGCTAACAAGTGGCGCTCGTGTTGCTTTTCGCAATGGGCAACGGTATGTTGACCGATTAGTACGCAGCGATAAAATTGTCAAAAAATCTCTGCAGCTAAAAGCCGATGCTACCTACTTAGTTACGGGTGGTCTTGGTGGGATTGGTTTACTGGTAGCACAATGGATGGTAGAGCATGGGGCAAAGCACTTAGTTTTGGTAGGGCGTAGCAGTCCTAATGAAGCTGCTACAGCAATCTTGAGTAGACTTGAAGAGGTAGGAACTCAAGTTGTAATTATTCAGACAGATGTATCAAAAGAAGAGGAAGTCACTTCTTTACTCAATCAAATCAAAACATCAATGCCACAGTTAAGGGGTATTATCCACACTGCTGGTGTTGTTGAAGACCGACTACTGGTGGATCATCAATGGCAACTGTTTGCCAAAGTTTTTGCACCTAAGGTGAGCGGAGCATGGAATTTGCATACTCTTACACAAGACTTACCTTTAGACTTCTTCGTGCTTTTTTCGTCAGTTGCATCCATACTTGGTTCTGCAGGTTTAGCAAATTATGCGGCTGCTAATGCCTTTTTAGATACTCTCGCTAATTATCGCAGATCTTTGAGTTTACCTGGGTTAAGTATTAACTGGGGACCTTGGTCGATGGTAGGGATGGCAAAGGCAATTGGTAGCAGGGGTGAGGTTCAATGGGCAACCAAGGGGATAAAGCCTATAGAATCACAGCAGGCACTAAGCATTCTAGAAAATTTGTTATTACAAGATGCGCCTCAGGTAGGGGTGATGCAAGTTAACTGGTCGAAGTTTTTGCAGCAATTCTCACCCTCATCTTATCCCAACTTCGTTTCTGAAATAGCTCAACAGGCACAGAAATCGATTTATACACACGAGCAACAAAAAGTCAAGTCTCCACAACTTTTAGACCAAATAAAAGCCAATTCAAAAGACCAAAGCCGATCGCTGTTAATTACTTACCTTCAACAGCAAATTGCCAAAGCTTTAGGAATCACTATATCTGGGCTAAACATTGATGAGCCTCTTAACCGCACTGGATTTGATTCCCTGATGGTTATCGAACTGAGAAATCTTCTGAGAGCAGAGTTAGGGGTGGACATCCCGGTAACAAAGTTCTTGGATGGTCTGAGTGTCGTTGGTTTAACAAAACTTGTGAGCGAGCAACTTTTCAAAGTTAATTCGACTTCAAAGGCATTTGTTACACCCACGACTACATCTAGTAAGAACAGCAGGATTAGAGGTGAGTTATGAATTTGGTAGAGTTTATCCAAAGTCTTTCGGCAACAGGTATAGAATTATGGGTTAATGGCGACAAACTGTGCTACGAAGCTCCCGAAGATGTATTAACCCCTGAGTTATTGACCCAAATTAAGCAACATAAAGAAGAAATTATTTACTCGCTGCAAAAGCGTACTGACACTGCAAAAACTGACCCTCTTTCCCATAGGCAAAAAGCACTTTGGTTCTTCTATCAATTGGCACCCAATAGTTCTGCTTACAACGTTCGATATGCAGCACGCTTAATGTTGAATGTAGACATTCCAGCATTGCGACAGGCAGCTCAAGCCTTAATTGAGCGCCATTCAATTCTGAGAACTACTTACACCGCACAGCACGGTGAACCAGTGCAAACAATTCAAGAAAATCAAGAAGTCTGCTTTAGCGTGCAAGAAGCTACTAATGGGAGCAAAGATGACTTCCACAACTGGATTGTGAGTGAAAGCGATCGCCCCTTCGACTTGAGCAACGGACCTGTAATCCGCTTTAATTTGTTGATTAAAAACACCTTAACAGATACGTCAGTTGTAAAGGAAGTGATTCTACTAATGACGGCACACCACATAGTAGTGGATTTCTGGTCTTTGGAATTGCTTGTCAGTGAACTCAGGATGTTTTATGAAGCTTTCAAGACAGGTCAACGGGTAGCACTCCCACCCCAAAACCTGCAATACAAAGATTACGTGCAGTGGGAAAACCAAATGCTAGCGAGTCAGGAAGGAGAGCGGTTGTGGAACTACTGGCAAAAGCAGTTAACTGGTGAGTTACCGATACTGAATCTGCCAACAGATCGACCAAGACCACCAGTACAGACTTATGAAGGTGCTTCCTACCCTTTCGTTCTGGAAGAAAAACTAACCCACAAGCTCTTAGATCTAGCAAAAGTAGAAGGCGTAACTCTTTATACAATTATACTAGCAGCATTCCAGGTACTGTTACTACACTATACAAATCAAGAAGATATCCTAATTGGCTCACCAACGGCTGGTCGCAGCTTTGCTGAATTTGAAAAGATTGTTGGTTTCTTTGCTAATCCTGTTGTTTTGCGAGCGGATCTTTCTGGAAATCCGACATTTCGAGATTTGCTTTACCGAGTCCGCGCTTGTGTGTTAGATGCGCTAGAACACCAAGACTATCCTTATGGCCTGCTGGTCAAGCGAGTGCAACCGTTTCGCGATCTAAGCCGTTCACCACTCGAACAAGTGGCAATCACTTGGGAGCGCTCTCACCAGAGTGAGGGACAAGTATCACTCATGGATAGTGATGGATTAATAGTAGAGTCCATTATTATAGAGTCACGAGCAGCTATCTTGGATTTAAGTTTGCTCATTTTTGATATTACAAGACCACTCAGAGGTATTTGGACATATAATACTGACTTGTTTGATGCCAGCACTATCGAGCGGATGGCAGAACATTTCCAAACATTGCTCGCAGCGATTGTGGCGAATCCACAGCAGGAAATTTGGCAATTGCCCTTGCTCACACAAGACGAGCGACAGCAGTTGCTCGTAGAATGGAACGATACTCAAAAAGATTATCCCCAGGATAAGTGCATCCATCAGTTGTTTGAGGAGCAAGTAGAGCGCACGCTGGATGCAGTGGCAGTTGTGTTTGAAAATCAACAACTGACATACCGAGAGTTAAATAACCGTGCCAACCAACTAGCACATTACCTACAGAGTTTGGGTGTAGAACCGGAGGTGTTGGTTGGTCTGTGTGTGGAACGTTCTATCGAGATGGTGGTGGGAGTGTTGGGTATTCTCAAAGCGGGTGGGGCTTATGTACCAATCGACCCGCAATTACCTCAAGAGCGTTTAGAGTTCATACTTAGTGATGCACAAGTGTCGTTAGTGTTGACTCAACAACACCTCTTGCCAAAAGCTGCACGCACAGATGGTGTAGTTTGTTTAGATATTTCTGGCGATGCATGGACTTCTCAGTCTGAGGACAATCCTAGTAGTGATGTGCTACCAACTAACCTGGTATATGTTATTTATACTTCTGGCACGACTGGTAAACCTAAAGGGGTAATGTTACCGCACCAAGCAATTTGCAATCACATGCTCTGGATGCAAACAAACTTTCCCTTGACCGAGACAGATAAAGTCCTGCAAAAAACTCCCTTTAGCTTTGATGCTTCGGTTTGGGAATTTTACGCACCCTTATTAGTTGGGGCACAATTAGTCATGGCTCGACCAGGAGGACATCAAGACAGTGATTATCTTATCCAGACAATTGTCGAGCAAAAGATTACAACATTGCAACTTGTGCCCTCCTTGCTGCGAATGCTTTTGGAAAACGATCGAGTGGCAAACTGCCAATCTCTCAAAAATGTATTTTGTGGCGGAGAACCCTTGAGTATCGAACTGCAAGAACGTTTCTTTGCCCATCTAGGATGCGAACTGCATAACCTCTATGGTCCGACAGAAGCAGCGATTGATGTGACATTTTGGCGATGCCGATCGCAGAGTCATTTCACAACAGTACCCATAGGTCGCCCAATTGCCAATACGCAAATTTACATACTCAACCCCGATTTGCAACCAGTACCGATAGGTGTACCAGGAGAACTATACATCAGTGGTGCAGGTCTAGCTCTAGGCTACCTCAACCGCCCAGAAACAACAGCGGAAAAATTCATCCCCAACCCCTTTAGTCCAGAACCAGGTTCTCGATTATATCGCACTGGAGATTTAGCACGCTACTTAGGAGATGGCAATATAGAGTATCTAGGTCGCAGGGACTACCAAGTCAAAATACGCGGTTTCCGCATTGAGCTAGGAGAAATTGAGGCAGTACTAACTCAACACCCTGGTGTCAACAGTTGCTGTGCTATCGTTCGCGAAGATACTCCTGGAGACAAGCGCTTAATTGCGTATGTCGTATTTGATATAGATACCTCAGTAACCAAGAGTGAACTGCGCTCCTTCCTGAAAACAAAGCTACCTGAGTACATGATACCAGCAGCATTCGTCATCCTGGAGTCCCTCCCACTAACTCCCAACGGCAAGCTAGACATCCGTGCCCTGCCAACACCTGATACAAATCGACTCGCTGTAGAAACTAGTTTTGTCCCACCTCTTGACATCGTGGAACAACAACTAGCACAAATCTGGGCAGAAGTTCTAAATGTCCATCCTGTTGGAGTAAAGGATGACTTCTTTGATTTGGGTGGTCATTCTCTTTTAGCCGTGCAACTCATGACTCGGATTGAGCAGCAATTCAAGAAAAATCTACCCTTAGCAACACTCTTCCAAAACTCAACTATTGAACGACTAGCGACTATTCTTCGCCAACCGATAGATGATTTAGATTGGTCTGCTTTAGTACCTATTCAGCCTAATGGTTCTCAGCGACCTTTCTTCTGCGTGCCTGGAGTTGAGGGCAATACTACCTATTTATACAATCTGGCACATCATTTAGGTAAAGAGCAACCATTTTATGGATTGCAACCACTCGGTCTTGATGGGCAATCAAAGCCGCACAGACGAATCGAGGATATGGCAGCTTATTTCATTGAAGCAATACAGTCCATTCAACCCTCTGGACCGTACCTTTTGGGCGGTCATTCCTTTGGCGGAATGGTAGCTTTTGAGATGGCGACTCAGTTACATCAGCAGGGATATGAGGTGGCTTTACTAGCCCTTTTAGATTCTAGTGCACCTGGTTACAAAACAAATAAACTCGATTTTGATGGCGATGATGCTGCATGGCTGAACGCGATCGCTAGCATATATGAAAACATTTACGGAAAAAGCTTAAACGTATCTGAAGAAGCTCTCAAAGTTCTTGCTCCAGACGAGCAACTGAACTACTTCAAACAGCGATTGCAAATGGTGAATCTACTGCCTGCCGATGTTGGCATCAAGCAACTTCGACGTATGATGCAAGTCTTCAAAACTAACTATCAATCTGCTTCTGTTTATATGCCACAAGCAATTTATCCCGCTCGGGTTACGTTTTTCAAGGCTAGCGAGATTGATGCTGTTAGTAATGACTACTCTGAGATGTTAGATGAATTGGGATTGGACTGGGACAAGTTTTCTGCTCAACCTTTAAAGCTCCACTTTGTTCCTGGTAATCATAACACAATGTTGAATGAACCTCACGTCCAGGTTCTAGCAGAACAGCTAACAATCTGTATTGAACGGTCACAAGCAGATGATTAAGGAATCAGGGATGGCGCAACATCCAACAACTATAGGAATGCGTCTGTTCATCATCATTTGGTTTGGACAGATCGTCTCTGAGATCGGCTCTGGTCTCACTAGCTTTGCCTTGAGTATCTGGGTATATCAACGCACTGGGTCAGCTACTGACTTAGCCCTCATTTTACTATTCGCTACTATACCGCGCATTGCCATCTCTCCCTTGGCTGGTGCGTTAGTAGACCGTTGGAATCGCCGTTCTTGTATGATTGTCAGTAACTCTGGTGCTGCTGTAAGTATTGCGACCATCGCCCTCCTACTCGCCATGCATCGACTGGAAATGTGGCATATTTACTTGTTAGCTGCTATCAGTTACACCTTTAATGCCTTTCAGTTGCCAGCTTATACTGCTGCCACTACCCAACTCGTACCGTCGCAACATCTTGACCGCGCTAGTGGGACGATCCAACTGGGGCAAGCTATTGCCCGGTTGATCTCACCCGTGTTAGGAGGTCTATTAGTAGTAACCATTCAACTTCAAGGTGTTATTCTCCTCGACTTTGCCAGCTTCCTATGCGCCCTCCTCACCTTGCTTTTGGTTCGATTTCCCGATATTAAGACTACAGGAGCAGAAAAATTGGGGAAAGGAGCGTTACTTAGCGAGGCTGCTTATGGTTTTTCCTACATTATGAAAAGACCCGGACTATTAGGGCTACTCATTTTTTTGGCTACCACCAACTTTCTTTTGGGATTTGTTAGCGTCCTAACCACACCACTGGTGCTATCCTTCACCTCGCCTGCTGTTCTTGGGACAATCCTATCAATTGGCGGTATCGGCATGGTGGTTGGTAGTCTGGTCATGGGTGTTTGGAGGGGAGGACAGCACCGTATCAACAGAGTGTTTGGCTTCATGCTGCTGTGCGGACTGTCCGTTCTAGTTGCCGGATTGCGTCCCTCTGCCCCACTCTTAGCCACTGCCACTTTTTTCTTCCTCCTTTGCATTCCCCCGGTCAACGGCGGAGCCGTAGTTATCTTTCAAAAGAAAGTTCCGGTTGCTATCCAAGGAAGGGTTTTCGCCTTAAATTCAGCCTTGACTGGAGCATCTTTGCTCCTTGGTTATGCTCTAGCCGGACCTTTAGCTGACCGTATCTTTGAACCCCTAATGGCTACCAACAGTCCCTTAGCTCGAAGCATAGGACAAATCATTGGCATCGGACTGGGTCGAGGTATTGGTCTATTATTCATCATCATAGGAGTTCTCACTATGCTAACAACAGTTGTTGCTTACCAATATCCCCCTCTCAGGTTTGTAGAATCGGAACTGCCAGATACTTCAACACGCATACATGAAAAATGAACCTACTGAACCCGCTCCACTCAAAAAGCCCAATATCTCCCCACCACCGTTGAGAATTTCACCCGCAACTGCTCGCTCTAAGCTTTCCTGGCTTCGTCCGTTAACGAGAACAAACGCTAAGAAAAACCTTAGCAACAACGAATGACAAATGACGATCTTTACTAATTAATTTTAGTTATGCTGACTTACTTAATAGTAAAATATACTGTAGATCGACCAACTTAACATAAATTTCCTTAATGGAGGAATAAGCGTGACTCAGACAGGAAAGCAGAAGATTTCCCAGAAGGCAAACCAGTTTACAGAGTCAGTCATTCGCGAAATGACCAGAGTTGCATTACAATACAATGCTGTGAATTTAGCGCAGGGATTTCCTGATTTTCCATGTCCGCTTGAGTTAAAACAAGCAGCCTGTGCAGCAATTGAGGAAGATGTTAATCAGTACGCTATTACTTGGGGAGATAAAGCTTTTCGTCATGCGATCGCAGAAAAAGTCTGTTGGTATTTGGGATTGAACGTCGATCCCGAACGACATATGACTGTGACTTGTGGTTCAACAGAAGCAATGGCTGCGGTCATGTTGGCTACTTTAAATCCTGGTGATGAAGTGATAGTGTTTGAGCCGTACTATGAAAACTATGGTCCCGATGCAGTTTTGGCTGGTGCAACACCTCGTTATGTGTCGCTGCATCCGCCAGAGTGGACATTTGATGAAGCAGAATTACGCAACAGCTTCAACGAACATACGAAAGCCATTATTATTAATACACCCCATAACCCAACTGGTAAAGTCTTTACTCGTGAAGAACTCAACCTAATTGCTGAACTTTGTCAAAAGTGGGATGTGCTAGTCTTTACAGATGAAATATACGAACACATTCTCTATGATGGAACGCAGCACATTGCAATGGCAACTCTGCCTGGAATGTTTGAGAGAACTGTCACTATCAATGGTCTTTCTAAAACCTACAGCGTAACTGGTTGGCGAGTTGGCTACATTTTAGCCAATTCAGAATTAACAGGAGCAATTCGCAAAGTTCATGATTTTCTGACTGTTGGCGCACCTGCACCCTTGCAAAGGGCGGGAGTAGCAGCAATGCAACTTCCTGTGAGCTATTACGAAGACCTGTCAAAGCTTTATCACCAAAAAAGAGACAAGATTTTGCAAATACTGGCTGCAGTGGGAATTCCCTATTTTGTTCCTCAAGGAGCTTACTACGTGTTTGCTGATATTTCAGACTTTGGTTACAAGAACGATGTGGAATTTTGTGAATATTTAATTAAAGAAATTGGTGTTGCTGTAGTTCCCGGTTCTAGCTTTTTTGCACAGTCAGAAAAGGGGCAGAAATTCATTAGATTTTGTTTTAGCAAGAAACCCGAAACTTTAGCAAAGGCAGGAGAGCGCTTATTGAAATTGCAATCACTTCTACAAGCTGTAGGCTAAAGACTATAAGGGCTGTCCAAGAAATAAATTATCCATCTTGTGGTACGGGCGTCCTCGCCCGTTCTTTGTGAGTGACGGGCTAGAAGCCCCGCAGTCGCTTCAACGGGGGGAACGCCCGCAACGCACTGCTCTCCGCACGGGGCTGCTCTCCGTACCACAAGAGAAAGTTAGTTATTTTTTTATTTGGAAGTCCCTAAATGAATTTTCTGTGCAACAAGCTCAACTGCAACAAGCTAGGTAAAGGAATCCGAATTCTTGTTTGATTATATTAACTTACTTAAGTGTAAGCAAATAGCCAACAACTTGAGCTTTCCCAAGTTCTAGAACCAAACGTTGAGCTTGATGTTTGTAGAGTTGCACGGGTAAGGTTTCAGGTAAGTTTTTCATCAAGTTTCTAGCTACACTAAGACTGCATCCTGAAATTCGAGCAATAACATTGGCTCCCTCAAATTTTGCATCTTCTGTTAAGGCTCAGATTTGGATATACAACCTTCTCTGAACTAATTGAAACAAACTCTATTTGCGAACAGTGAGTGCGTGGAAATCACCAATGTTAACTCCATTCACAACATTATCGAACCTGTAAAGATAAACGGGTTTAGCATCTTGACCGTCTTTTTTAATTTGCACGACCCCTATTCCTGGAGTAGCACCTACACTGTTGAAAAATGCTGGATCGTTTCCAGAAATGGGATTCGGTCCGCGCTGTGAAATAAAAGCAACTTCTTGGGAGGGCGATGTTTCTATTATGTCTGGCGCGGGATCGGGACCTAAAGCTGTATCTGTTAGTTCTACAAGATTAACTGCACGAACTTTGTTTGAACCATCAATATCTGGATCGAAGAGGTTAGGCTGGATCTCATGTATTGTAATGGTATTTGATGCACGATTGAGTTGCCATAAGTATTTGTCACGAACGAATACCGCACCATGAACATCATTACCGGATTGAGGAACTTTAATAAAATCTGGACGTTTAGAAGGATTTTCGAGCAAGGACTTGTTGTCGTAAACATAAACAAAGTCAGCTATTTGGGGATCTGCATTACCCGCGTTAGTAATAAAGCTGTCGCCAACTTGAGAAGCAAGTAATCCATTGAAAGTAACTTCTTCTTTAGTGTAAATGTGTGCTATTGTCAGTGTTTCTGCATTGACAATCGCCACACCACCATCAGCAAAAGTAACATACATAAACTGTCCCGAATCATCAACTACAGCTACCACTGGTCGAGCAGTTGGAGTTCCCAAGGCTGTCTTTGTTTCTGAAACGTTAAAGTCTAACGTTTTCACTTCACCAAAAATTTTTCCTCCAGGTGCTTCATAATTAGTGGCAATCTTATGAATTCGTTGACCGGGAGTATCAGCAACAAATACAAACTTGTTATCCTTTGAGATGTAAACAGTGTGGGAGTTTGAGGTTGCTAATCCTGGTGGAAGAATCGAATCTACAACTTCTCGTCTGTCAGCGTCAATTGCGTACACTGGAGCCGTTGTGGCGTATCCTACAATTGCGTATTTTGCTCCTGTGTTGAAAGCAATCCAGTGAGGTTTTTGACCTGCTGCAAGACCCTTACTTTTAGCACTAGCAGCCAAGTTAATTTGTTCAACCTTTGCACGACCTGTCAAAAAGTCTTGGTCATCACCTGACAGAACATAGAGATTGCCTCCTAAAGGAGTGCCATCTAAGGAATCTGCTTGATCGATAGACCACACCTCATAAGTGGATGAATTGCTTGGTTGTTTGGCTGAGGCTGATAGAGAAAAATTGTTGTAGACTGAGAGCGGGACTTGAGTAAATACAACCCAAACAATCCCAATAAAAAATAGGAACGGAAGGAAAAACTTCTTCATCATGAAATATCCTCGTTCAGGTGTATGAAACTATCTATACAAGACTTTGTGACCAACTCGATTGAGTTGATAAAGTCGTTGTGAGTTTGTGTAAGTTAATAGAACTTCCAAATCAAAGCGCAAAATGAAGCGCTCGTATGGAATTCATCAGCATTTTTTCACACTGAAGATCGAGACTGGTTTTCTAGATAAAAGCTTTTATTTATCTACAAAAGATGTATCTACGACACACCGTAAAACTTTACTATAAATACGGTTAAAGAATCAAGTTATAGAAGTATAAAATTGTCATAAATTTTACAGATGATTTGTCAAAGTATCATAAAGTATTAATTTTTACAAAATAGCTTATGTAGTAGCTGAGATAAGCTGAAGCTTTTTAAACAGTATCTTTAGATATTTGTTCCTGCTCAGTAGTAACGATCGCGAGCGCAAAACCATCGTATCCTTACATAATCGTCTACTTAGTACCTTGGTTGAGTTTAATCAAGGATGGGCGAAAAATGCTCCGGTGCTGCTGATTGCTGTTGCCAAACTCCATTCTGATGATGGCAAGGTGAATCGCCATGCGTTTCATGATGTCGGACTCGCGTTAGAAAATCTAGTTCTTCAAGCAACTTCTCTCGGTTTATTTGCTCATCAGATAGCGGGATTTAATGTAGATAAGGCTAAGAATACATACCAAATACCAGAAAACTATGAACCTGTCACGGCACTCGCGATCGGGTATTTAGGCGATCCGCATAGTCTTCCTGATGGTCTACGCGATCGAGAACTGGCTCCCCGTGTTCGCAAACCCTTATAGGAATTTGTGTTTACTGGGCAATGGGGAAACGTTTCACCTCTGCTCGATTAATTTGGGAGCTAAAAATTTAGTTGCCTAACGATAAAAAGCTTACTTCTTGAAGTCAGGAAAAGATATTTTAGCTATGAGCACAAGACCTGTTGTAGGAACGCGGATTGTCGGTTTACTTGGTTCTGGTGCTGCTTCGACATTCAGGAGGCGGAGCCTCTGCTCCAAGGCATTCCCAGGCTCTGCCTGGGAACGAAGTGGGGGTCACTGTTCAAGCACTACTCGTGCTATTTTTGACTGAGTGTTGGCGGAGTAAGCGCTGCATACTGTTCGGGTGTCAGCATAGCTTCCTGGACATTTAGAGGTTTAGGCAACAAACCATTTTTATAGAAATAATCTGCGATCCTCTGTTGTTCCTTGATTAAATTTGGGGAAATAGCTCTTAACCCATAAGAGCGACGGCTAATGACCAAATCCATCACATCTGGAGGTAGTTTTTGGTATGGCATGATTAGCTTTACAGTCTCTTTAAGATGTGCCTCAGCCCAAAGTTAAATTTTATCAATCTCTTCAATAACAATTCGCAATAATTCAGGATTATCTATTACGAACTGCTTTGCTCCGATATAGTAGCTACCAGGTGTATCAAGCCCTTGAGATGTTCTGAGAACCCGTGCCTTACGCAATATTTCAGCTCGAGCTAAATGGGGATCTCCAGTTACCCAAACAGGAATTTTTCCTTCCAGAAATGCACTACTAGCTTCTACATTGGGTATACTCAGAACTTGAATATCGCTATATTTCAAGCCTACATCTTCTAAAGCTCTAATGATGAAGTAGTGAGATGCAGAAGCTTTTTGGAAAACGACTTTTTGCCCTTTGATATCTTTGACACTCTTAATAGGAGAATTTGGTGGCACAACAATTGCACTTCCTTGACCACTCTTTTCAGTACGTCGCGTACCAACAACATAGACGATTTGAGCACCAGCTGCCTGAGCAAAGATAGGAGGAGTTTCACCCACAGAACCTAAGTCTATTTTGCCTACATTCATAGCTTCCATCAACTGCGGACCTTGGGCAAATTGCGCCCACTCCACCTTAACACCCAAAGGTTCCAGACGCTTTTCCAAGACTTTTGTGACTTCTGTTCTATGTATTCTGTGCGTCCAAACAGCGCCACATAATTCAAAGTATATTGAGTTCCGTCTACTATTGGAATTGCCTCTTTCGCAACTTCTACACTGGCATAGAAGGGGTCCCAAGTTGCCCAAACATCAATCGCACCTGATAGCAATGCTGCACGACCTACATCATTTTCTAATTGAACCCACTTTATATCAGTATCTTTTAATCCAATGCGTTCTAGTACTCGCACTACCAATAAGTGGCTTCTTCCAGTGGGTGTCCCGATTTTCTTACCTTTCAAATCTTGAATACTTTTGACTGATGAGTTAGGTCGAACCAGTAAAGCGTGAGTTTTGGGACTACGTTCGACAAGAGCAATGACACGAATAGGTAGACCTGCAGCGATAAGCCGGGTACGGCTTGCGCTTCGCGAACGCTGGAATGGGTGTGCCACCTAAACCCAGATCCAATGCTCCTGCAGCTAATGCTTCGGTCACTGGTTTGAGCGATAGCAATCGGCGGAATTCAAAACTAGTTGAACTTCCCTCAAATGCTTTTTCCAATAGTTTTTGCTCTCGCATCGCAAACACTGTCACATAAGGTGGTTGAAAACCAAGACGTAATTTTGATGCATTTAAACCTATCTTAGTTGATGCTAAATAGGCTTGAGTTGGCTCTATTGTATCAGAGGTTACTAAGGGTGTAGCAGCGATGGACTTATAGGCTAATGAAGCAACTGTTGAAAGGCTTAAGCCTAATACATGACGCCGTTTAATAGAAGCCATTTTAATGATTCTCCCTATGTACAGATAGCTCTTCCCTGGCATCACGCCAAAATTATAAAAGCGCAAGAAACCTTTTTTTGAGGGGAGCATCCCAATGAGTGTAGTCCAAATTGGGATGCTCCCTCTTTGAAAATCGTTTATAACAACTGAGTTGTCTACAATTTTCACCAAACTATGACTCTAATATGTTCTCAATCAAACAAAACTTAACAATATATTATAAGTCAATAGATTTACAGTAGTATAAATATTGTTATCATACTTATTAGCAAAAAACAAGAAGATAAAATATTAAAGTCATGATTTACGATCGAGCAGAATTTGATATACGCTGTGAGTGGGGTCTACAAGGTGTTTATCAACTAGCACCCATTAGTGATATTATTGTCATAGTCGATATTCTGTCTTTCTCAACCTCTGTAGAAATTGCTACAAACAATGGAGCAGTCATTTACCCTTATCGATGGAGAGATGATTCTGTAGTTGAGTATGCAAAATCTGTACAAGCAGAATTATCAAGAGGTCGTTTATCTCAAGAAGGGTATTCACTTTCCCCTGCATCGTTAACTAAAATTCCTCCAGGGACTAAACTGGTTGTACCATCACCTAACGGTTCATCCTTGACACTACTGACTGGTCAGACTCCTACCATAGCTGGTAGTTTACGAAACTGTGAAGCTGTGGCACAATTTGCTCAAAGATATGGAAATCGAATTGCAGTTATTCCCGCAGGTGAAAAGTGGGAAGATGATTCACTAAGACCAGCTTTTGAAGATTTAGTTGGTGCTGGAGCAATTCTTAGTTTTTTGAATGGTAGTTTTTCTCCAGAAGCAGAAACTGCTGTCACAGCGTTTCATACTTTTAAGAAAGATTTGTTAGGATACTTAAAAAAATGTAGTTCGGGCAAAGAGTTAATTGCCAAAGGTTTTGAGTTAGATGTTGAATTAGCAGCAGCTTTCAATGTTAGCGATTGCGTACCTTTGTTAACTGGAAACTTTTATATCAATAGCAAAAAAGAGCGATAAGCTGGGTACAGCTTGCGCTTCGCGAACGCCAGCCTCAGATTCCCCAAACACTTAATATGATTATGTATAGCAATCCTATTTGAGAAGTAAAAATTGCAGATGTCAAGAAGTCGGTTATAATCACGATAAAGAGAGACTTTAGGTCACATCTGGTGGAAGTTCTTTTAAACTTGGCGTTTCGTTGCCAATTCCCAGTTCCTTTTTACTATATTTTAACTGTTTCCATAGTGCTTCAATTTGGTGGTAAGCTTCTACGTTTGAAAGTTTCCCAGATGTTTCTAAACTAGTAATAATGCTAACTTTTTGAGCAAATTCTTGAAGATTAGCGTTAAATATTAAATTTTCAGGCTTTATGGGACCGTAATAGCGTCCCTGAGGATAAAGAAAACTGTTTTTGTCTTTGCGCTCGGAGTGTTCCATCAATTCACCTCATATGTTAACCTTTTGTTAAACTAGTTAACTATAGCTTAACTTTTTACTTAAACTGAACTTAATTATACCACAATTAGCTCGGCTTACCGTAGTTATATAAAATACCTAAGATGACAACGTTGCAGGTACTGCATAACGTCGGCTAGCTTTACCGAGTTTTCATTTTCCTACTGTTTTGACTATGAATGAAATGTTTTTCAATCCAAGCGATTGGCAGAGTATAGCTTTCCGGCTAATTTTAGCTCTGTTAGTTGGTGTAGCGATCGGTGCGAACCGCGAGCGAACTGGTAGACCTGCTGGGGTCAGAACTTTTACGATCGTGAGCCTAGGTTCTGCCCTGTTTGTGATGGTTCCCTTGCAAGTCTTGCCTGATGGTAGTTTTACTAATAATGCGATCGCCCGTTCTACTGCTCTTAACGCTATGGCTCGGATTGCACAGGGGGTAGCGACAGGCGTTGGATTTTTGGGAGCCGGAATAATTTTGCGACAGGCTCGACCGGAACTAGGTAGGGAAGAAGTCAAAGGACTAACAAGCGCTGCAAGTATTTGGTTGGCGGGTGGATTGGGAGTAGCAGCAGGTTGTGGTTTATGGCGAATGAGTTTAATTGGAACGCTTTTGACGCTCGTGGTCTTGAGTGGACTGAAGCGACTCAAAAAATCCAACTTGAAAAGCTCTAATAACTATAATCAGACGACAACAACAGAAGATGAAGCTTCATCTACTTCCGATCTAGAACTTTAATTATACTGTTCTTTTTTGAAAGGTTTCATACCATTTGTAGGGGCGCGGCGGCCTTGCACCCCTACTTAGGCAATTTTTGAAAAGTCAGATTCTAAACCGTTTTTGGTATAGCTGTACGAAAGCTAAAGAGCCTCAATTATCTCTTCAGTTCCGTTCAAACCAAATAAATTCTTAATTTGAGTAATGTGTCAATACACTTAAGCGTGATTTATTCTTGAGACACCGCCTAAGAATTCGTTTAAGTGAAGTCAACTTAACCCGCTTGATGGCTTTATTAACATCTAACCACTGCCGTTGTCTTTGACCTACTTCTGGATAATCTTCACTCACCTCTTGTACTGGTAACAAATACATCTTGACTTGGTAACTCTTACCTCGTTTACGATATTTATAACTGCCTAATTCATGAGTGTCTACTTGTCCAACGATCCCAGCTTCTTCCCACGCTTCTTTTGCAGCTGAATTGGGAGGACTCATACCATTAGAAATACCCCCTTTCGGAACCACCCAGCGCTGATAGTTACGGGTTGTGATTAGCAAAACTTCGATTTTTCCATCTTGGACTCTGTAGGGAATTACCCCGGACTGGTGAAACACTTTGCTGACTTTTTGACTCATGCGATCGATACTCCCTTGTCCTTTAGTCTTTTTATACAATTTTTAATTTAAGAAATCGAGAGTCAATATTCAATATATTTTTTACAGTATTTTTTATACATTTGAACCCTAAACAAAATTAGGGGCAAACAGTACTGAAAGCCCTAACAACGTGGTCTATTTACCTGAAAATCGATGTGAGTTAAGATTATAAGACTCACGAATGTGTGCTCTTGCTGTCTTGAAGATATGTAAACGTGAGTTCTTTGCAAAGAAACTGGGTTTCCACGAAAGTCTGAAAATTTTACTTGTCAATCATAAAAAGGAAAACATGACTCAACCATCACCTCATGCTTCTGTTCAATCGGCAACTGTTTCATTCGATCGCGTCTCTAATATTTACGACTCAACACGAGGACTACCTTCTGGTGTCTCCGAACAAATCACTGAAACTATTCTCAAAATAGTTTCACCTACACCAGATACTAAATTCTTTGAAACGGGTATTGGTACTGGCAGAATTGCTCTACCGATTATCCAAAAAGGCTATTCTTATACAGGTATAGATATTTCCGAAAAAATGCTAGATGAGTTACGTAGCAAGCTACAAGGCATCAATCATCGAGCCACATTGTATGCTGGTGATGCAACTAACTTACCGTTTAGCGAACGCTCCTTTGACGTTGCTATTACGGTACACGTATTTCATCTCATTGCTAATTGGCAAAAGGCACTAGCAGAAGTCCGACGAGTGTTAAAACCAGGAGGAATTTACCTTTACAGTCACGGACGTATGAATACTGCAACTGATATCACTCCGGCTCAGTTGGATTTTGAGGAACATTGGCGAAATATCCTTGCTAGCTATGGTCATCAAGTTACACGCTTTGGCGCAACGGAAGACGAAGTGTTGGCAACCCTACGCGAACAGGGTGCAACCTTAGAAACAGTTATACCAGCTAAATGGAGAGTTGATTTAACAGTAGGAGAATTACTTAAATGTTATGAAAACAGGATTTATAGTGCTTCTTGGTATATTCCAGAAGACATTTTTCCCCGTGCTATTCAAGATTTGCAAGAGTGGACTAAGCAGCGTTTTGGCTCTCTAGACTTTGATTTATCCCATGAAGCTAGATCCAAATTTACTGTAGTACGCAATTGGACGTGAACTGAAATATAAAAATCCCCGACTTCGCAAGAATTATCGGGGATCTTATAGCTCACGAGTGAAGGCGTTCGGCTTTGGTTGATTTGAAAGGTAGTTGCTATCCCCTTAGTAATTAACTATATGAGATGAACGCTTATGCAGGAAGCAACACTTTGTCAATGACATGGATAACACCGTTATCAGCAGTAACATCAGGTGTTGTAACTGTTGCATCATTCACCTTGACACCGTTAGAAGCATCTATTTTCACAGACGATCCTTCAACAGTCTTAGCTGAGTCTAGCTTAACTACTTCAGATGAAGTCACTTTGCCGGGAACAACGTGATAGGTCAAGATTTGTGTGAGCTTTGGAATATCTTGAAGTAATCCGTCTACTGTGCCTTCTGGAAGCTTAGCAAAAGCTTCATCTGTAGGCGCAAAAACAGTGAATGGACCAGCGCCTTTTAATGTATCTACTAAATTGGCAGCTTTAACTGCAGCAACTAGAGTGTTAAAAGAACCAGCATTAACAGCAGTATCAACAATGTCAGCCATGTGTTTCACCTGTTTTTTGGAATCTGTTAAATAGTGTAACATTGCCGAACCTAAAAATCTACAGTAAGTCGATAGGATTATAGTAAATGTTTTTTATACACCAACTTACTCATTTAAATTTACAAATCTAGGTTGGGTTTCACTTCGTTCAACCCAACCTAGACAAGATTTTTGAGTGTTGGGTTTCGTTCCTCAACCCAACCTACACCTCTCTACTCTTACAAATGACTAAGGACAAAAGACCAATGACCAATGACACTTTAATTTATGCTTAACTGAAAATCACCATATTAAGGTTTCCAGACCGCATCTTTAACCTGAAAAGTTTTTGGAATCAACTTTTGACTATAGAACAAATCAACGACTTGCTGTTGTTCGGCAACAAATTCATCTTTCATCTCAAACACACCAAAGTAAGGACGCTGCTTTAAAGCAAATTCCCATGCCTCTGGCTTATATTTAGTTTGGTCTGCTAGCAGTTTGGCAACCTGATTAGAATTTGCTTTTGCCCACTCTTCTGCATTCCGTTGCTCTTCCAAAATAATCTTCAATAGATCGGGATGATTTTTGGTGAAATTTTCCGTAGCGATGTAAAAGGCACGTTGAGGTGCCACATCTGAACCTCTGACTAACACACGCACAGTACCATTTAATTCTCTTGAAGCAAGATAAGGATCGCCAATAGGTAAGGCATCAATATTACCACCTTCAAAGGCAGTGGTGCTATCGGGAATATTCAGGTAAACAGGTTTAATATCATTCAATTTGAATTTTGCACTTGCTAAGGCTCTCAGCACAAAGTATTGCAATGCCGTTCCTTTCTGAATCGCCAATTTTTTGCCCCTTAAATCAGCAAGGGTTTTAATGGAAGAATTTTTAGGTACAATAATTGCTTGAGCACCTGCGTTAGAACCAGTCGCTGCAACATAAACAATCGGATTACCTCCAGCTTGAGCAAAAACAGGTGGTAGGTTTCCCACATTTCCAATATCAATACTGCCTGCTGCCATAGCCTCCATCATTGGAGGACCGCCTTGAAAAGAAATCCACTTGACTTGAATGCCTTGTGGGGTAAGCCGCTTTTCCAACAACCCCCGCGCCTTTAGTAAATTGAGACCGGGCGTACCATTTTGGTGACCAACATGAATCACCTTTAGGTTTGATGAAACACTGTTAGTTGGTGCTACTGTACTAGCACTATTGCTTTGCGAACTTTTTTGAGTGCTACAACCTGCTAAAATGAAAAGCCCTACTAACAAGCTTTTAGCGTAGGTGCGGAACGGCTTGTTCTTACAGATCGCCTGTAAGACATAGCGATGGATCTTCATGTTTATGTTATGTTAAACTACTGTAAATTTATCAAGTAATAGTATTTTGTTAATAATTTAAGACGCTACCATAGAAAACTAAAGAAAATCAAGTCTTACAGCAGTTTTCACCTAAATGAACCACACCATCTTCTTGTGGTACGGGCGAGGACGCCCGTACTAAATCGGAGGGCAGGGGAGAACACCCACCTTACAATGTAGCGCTTTTCACTTGAATCCAATACAATTCTTGTGGGGCAGTCATCTTGTCTGCCTAAAACGGGCGGGACGCCCGTTCCACAAGATCGTAGTATACAAATGCTTTTATCTGGGGATCGGAATAAGATATGTATGTTAGTCCGTGGAAAACGCTTGAATCCCGATACATTCATTCTGACAAATGGCTCACACTTAGAGCGGATCGCTGCCTAACACCTGAAGGGTATACTATCGATCCATACTACGTCATAGAGGCGAAAGAATGGGTTAATATCTTCGCCATTAACAAACAGTATGAAGTTCTCATAACACGACAATATCGACATGGGGCTGGAGTTGTCTGTTATGAGCTTCCTTGCGGCGAGGTCGAGGAAACGGACATGTCTGTGGTTGAGGCAGCAAAGAGGGAATTGTTTGAAGAAACAGGTTGTGAGGCTGCTCGTATTGAACTTGTTGGGTCAAGCTTCGCGAACCCTGCGCGGCAAACTAACCGAGTTCATAGCTTCATTTGCTACGATACCACTACTGTAAGAGAACCATCGCCCGACGATAATGAAGTGTTGGATTTTCAGTTCATTGCGATCGACGAACTTTTCAAATTAATCGAGGATGGTACTTTCTCACAATCGTTACACCTAGCAAGCGTATTTCTCGCGCTACGTCGGATGAAAGCAACTGAGTATCTTTGATGACTGGTGATGTCTCATGGGCAACAATTACAGCTTTTCATATTTCTAGTGGCTGTTGCTAAAAGTGAGATGTTAGTAAATATCACTTTTTATCCCGCTTGCATAAATAAAATAGTTATCTGTGACCTTAACATCTGCTTGAAATCCCGCTTGTATTAACAAGTGATTAAGCTGTTCGAGAGAATAAAAAATTTTGACTATCTTAAACTCTTGGTCATCATTTAATTTTCTGGTAATGTAAATATTTCTGTCATTTTCTAAAACATGATTTTTAGCTGTTGATGTAGACTCGAAGCAAGAGTCAACGATAAAGACTTGTCCGTCAGTACGCACCGCTTTATAGACTTTTTTCAAAAATGAGTCAACTAAATTTGGTGGTACATGAGAAAGCCAAAAGGAGAAAAACACTCTTATCGTACTCAGTATCGGGTTCCCAATTAAATAAATCGATTTGCTGATATTCAACGTTCGCAGCACCTAATTTACTGCGATTAACCTCAATCACTTCACTAGAAGCATCAAGAGCAGTAATTTTCTTGCCAATCTTTAAAAGTTCCTGAGTCCAAATTCCCGTACCACATGCTAACTCTAGAACGTGTTCTACATTCCCAATTTGGTACAAAGCATTTCTGATGACAGCAGCTTCGTTAAACCAACGCTGGTTGATTTCTTCTCCGCGATTGTAACGTCCAATTCTGTAGAACCATTCGTCGTATTCGTTAGCTCTTGCACTGTAGTAAGCAATTTGTTCCTGAATAATACTATCTGTCATTGTTTGAAAATAAAGAGTAGGGAGGAGTTGTTAAATATGCGCTCGCGATCGCTACTGTCTTGAAATAGGAGACAGCGCTTAGGGGTGAGCTAAGAGGAATTTTCACGATGCTCCCAATGCAATTTTTTTTATCGAGATGCCTAATCTTTTGCGGAAAAGTTTAGTAATAACTGTGTCGATTATTATTTTACCTGAATTTTAAAAAAAATTTATCTGCTTAAAATAAATTAACTTGATAAAAAAACCGTATTTAAAGTTAAAGGAGCTTTTTTATCTGGGAGAGATACCGAGTTCTCTTATATATTACGGTTAATCTTGTAATATAACGGAGATTAAGGTATAATTTTACTTTCAATCAGTATCTCCAGTTAGTTTATGAAGACTGTCTATGTTTCAGATTTAGACGGTACATTGCTTGGAAATAATGCAATTCTTTGTTCGTTTAGTAAAAAAGTCCTTCACAAACTTTTAGAGCGAGGATTACAGTTTACTGTAGCAAGTGCGCGGAGCGTTGTCTCTATGCAAGTGATGCTGAAGGGTTTGAATTTCCGTCTCCCGGTTATCGAATTTAATGGTGCTTTTATTTCTGATTTTGATTCTGGCAAACACGAAATCATTAATTCTATTTGTCCTGACGTGGTTGAAAGTATCTACAAAGTGATTCTTGAGTTCGGCTGTGTTCCGTTTGTATCTAGTTTTAATGGCACAGAAGATTGCGCCTATTATAAAGATGTTATCAACGATGGTATGCGTTGGTACCTCAACGATCGCCTAACAAACAAAGATCGAAGATGGCGAGCCATTGAAGATTTAACGCATTCTTTCCGCGATCGAATCGTTTGTCTAACGGTGATTGGTCACGCACAACAACTACTTGAACTTCAAAGTGCGATTATTGAAAAACATGGAGCTAGCGTAGAGACACACTCGATCGAGAACCAATACTCTCCTGGGTGGTACTGGTTAACAATTCATGACTACAAAGCTACTAAAGACCAAGCTATTCAGACTCTGGTCGAGAATTATGGGTTAAGGGAAAGTGAGATTGTGGTCTTTGGAGATCAAATTAATGACATCAAAATGTTTAAAATTGCTGACCGTGCTATTGCTGTTGCTAACGCAGATGCTGAACTGAAGCGTTACGCGACACTAGTCATTGGCTCAAACACAGAAGATAGCGTTGTTAAATACATTCATCAGGATTTTTGCGAAAGAATTATAGCTAATTAAATTATGACTCAGCTAAGTGTAAATGTAAATAAAGTTGCTCTACTTAGAAATGCCCGAAATATTGGACGACCGAGTGTTATTTCTGCTGTAGAAACATGCATTAGAGCAGGTGCACATGGCATTACGGTGCATCCACGTCCAGAGCGGCGACATATTAAATTTTCAGATGTGTATGAGCATTTTGCAAGAATTGGGGGAGTTGTAAGGTAAAGCAAATTCAAAAAATGTAGTTCGGGAAAAGAGTTGATTGCTAAAGGTTTTGAGTTAGATGTTGAATTAACAACAGCGTAAGAAGTTACGAGGAGCAAGGATTACAGAAGTCAAAGCAGTTATCAGGGTTGACAAAAGACAGGAGATGTGGGTCAAAAGAAAATTCATGTATAATTAGTTACACAGAACGGATGTGGTGATAAGAGGAATGATACAGTCAAATCAAGGGTAGATATTCAATTCGATCTTGGTATTCATTCTCAAACGTAGCCCCCGCAATAATAATCAATTCTTCTACCGTTTGTCCAATACTTTGGTTTGGATCGATGGTAAAAATACCAGGAATATGGCGACCATTAGCCAAATGGTCAGCCAAATGTCTGGGCATTGACTTACGGTTGTTCGTCACCAAAATAAATTCATTGGTTTCACACCAAATCAAAATCTCTGGATCTGGAGTGCCCTTGGGTGGTACATCCAAATCTCCAACGATCCGCACGACTAAATCAGGATTACGCCGCACAAGTTGGGAACGATATGCCGGATTGAGATGTTCATCCAACAGATACTGGATTGCCATTAGCTTTCCTGTAACTGCTTTGGAATGTTTTCTTGCCGCATCAGCCGAAACCTTATTCTTGCAGGAGATGGATTGCGCTGTTGTTCAGAGCGCAGGTTCCTTGAAAATTCTAACCAATCTGCCAGATACGCATCAACTTTTGACCGAGCGTGCAAGTAATACAAAATCGTGGCGTAAACTTGTTCCAAGGTCACCGTATGAAATTGTTCGGCAATTTCTTCTGGTGTTTTGCAGCGATAGATGTACTCGTAAAGAATACTCTCAATTCCAATGCGTGTTCCTTTGAGTCGGATGTCGTCGGGTGCAAGCACGTTGAAATACTCTTCTAGTTGCATGAAGCCAGACTCCTCAAATGAACATTCCACTTCAATTATAGAAGACACCAGGAAACCTTTCCATGAACGCACCTTTTGTCACATTCACAGTTCAACTACATTTACCCTAGCATGAAACGATTAATCTGCCTCTTTAATTAGACCTTTGAGTTTCTCATAGGCTACAACCTGCTAAGATGAAAAGCCCTAGTAACAGGCTTTTAGCGTAGGTGCGGAACGGCTTGTTCTTACAGATCGCCTGTAAGACGTAGCGATGGATTTTTATGTTTATGTCATGTTAAACTACTGTAAGTTTATCCAGTAATCGTACTTTATTAATGATTTAAGACGCTACCATAGAAAACTACGGAAAATCAAGTCTTAGCTCGTGCAGTGACAATTCCAGCGATCGCGTTGGAAAGTCGAACCGATCGCGATGTGATAGTACACAAATGCTTTTTCTGGGGATCGGAATTAAGATATGTATGTTAGTCCGTGGAAAACTCTCGAATCCCGATACATTCATTCTGACATATGGCTCACACTTAGAGCCGATCGCTGCCTAACACTTTAAGGGTTGTGAGGCGGCTCGTATTGAACTTGTTGGGTCGAGCTTCGCGAACCCTGGGCGGCAAACTAACCGAGTTCATAGCTTCATTTGCTACGATACTGCTACTGTAACAGAACCATCGCTCGACGAGGATGAAATGTTGGATTTTCAGTTCATTGCAATGGACGAACTGTTCAAATCGATCGAGGATGGTACTTTCTCGCAATCGTTACACTTAGCAAGCGTATTTCTCGCGCTACGTCGGATGAAAGCAATTGAGTGTCTTTAATGACTGGTGATGTCTTATATATTTTCTTCCCTCCCTATAAAGGCTGCAAAGTCACCTTAGCGGATACAAATCCGGCACGCTCATGACGAGCTGATAATTTGACTGTACCACCTTGGGTAGATTGGACAACCCATTCCACCTTCCCCCTATCTAGGGTAGAGTCTGCTACCCGCCGAATAGGAGATGAAGAAGGCTTATAAGCGCGTCCTTCTAATTGACCTAAATCTTCACGCGGCTGACCGACTTCTAAAGTTGCACCAGCAGGTAATTCAATTTCACAAATACAACCCTGCACTAGCTTTTTCTCTAAAGCTTTTTCAGTCACGTAAGTGGGTAGCCAACCTGTGTTATGTATCACCAGTCTAACTCGATAGGTTCCATTACCCAAGTCATGAACACTCGCTTCGTAAATCTCTAAGCAGGGAGAAATGAGTAAGTGCCAAACTAACCAGTCTGGAAAACAGGAAATTTCCTTCTCTAGAAACTCTGGTGGTGGATTAGACCAAGCATACATAATATCCCAACCACCAAGTTCGACTTGACCAAGTTGGGGATGATCGAACGGATACCAGTCAATATAGCCTTTTCCTGCTAGTTTTTCATCGCTCCAGCGTAAAAGCTTAAGGTCATCTTCTAGAGGATGTTCTTGATTCCATTCAATATATTTATACTCAGTAATTCCTGCTTGGCGCTGGGGGCTCCAAATTTCCACTGTCCAGCCAAATATACCTAGATGTTCGTAAACCCAATCATGAAAAGTACCACCAATGAAGCCTTTGGGATCGTAGCGAAACTCATGAAATGCGGAAATAGCTGGGTAATCAGTTAGTTCAGTGCCTTTTTTACCAATGTGCTTATAGGTACGTAAGTCTTTAACAGATAGTTCCTCATCGCTTTGGTAGCTATAGGCACGAATTAAAACACCACTGAAGGTGTGGAAGGTCAGAGCTCCTGTAATGTTGGGATGGGTGGTGATAAATTGTACGATCGCTCGCACTTCCGGTTCAGAAGTTGGATAAGGTCCTGCCCCTACCTGCTGATACTCTTGACGCCACTTATTGGGAAAATTGCGGTTCAAATCCAGCCCCTCTTTAGCTGGCTGGACTCGAATCTGAACTCCATCATAATTTTTTATACTACCTTCCGGTAAGACTCGGTAATATTGACCTCCTATTTCGGTTGGCTCGCGAGGTACTAATAGACGTGGTTCGGTTGGGCAGACTTTCCAAGCTCCATTAGGATCGGGAATTCGCATCAGCAAGATCCGGCGATCGCCATCTATATCTTCAACGACTAATCCGCTGTTTTCTTCGCGATCGTAGGGGTATGGACGGGTGCTAGAGCGAATAAATCTTGGCTGATTAGCTAATGCTAACTCAGAACCATCAGTATTAATGCGAGGGCAAATGTAGAAGACACGAGTGTCCAGACAACGAGTAATATCTGGGTGGGTTCCGTAGCCCGTCACAAATGTTTGTAGTAAGTACAGACAAGCACTTGATGCGGCTAGTTCAGTTGCATGGATATTTCCATCAACCCAGAGAGCAGGTTTTTGGAGATCGGAAAGAGTAGCAAAATTCGTGACTTTCATCAGCCAGATGTCACGGTTTTCGTAACTCTTACCGATACTTTCTATTGTGACCAGATGGGGAAACTCTTGAGCATAATCGTGTAAAATACGTGTTAAATCTTCGTAATTGTAATATTTATCAAACCGAACATTAGGCATAGCGATCGCAACTTTTCAGGAGTATTGCGTAATCGTAGGTAACTAATGATTGAGTGACCAGTTTCCTACATTCCTCAGCTTATAGTTTACTACCCAGGAGGCTTTCTCACCACCATATTTCTTAGGTACGTTTAATCAGCTATCACTGTACAAAGACTTTCCCGATGCCATATAGGGAAAAATATGAAATCCTGCCATTGCTATAGTTTGTTTAGGGACTTCAAAATAAAAAAATAACCAACTTTCTCTTGTGGTACGGGCTTCTAGCCCGTTCTTTATGAGTGACGGGCTAGAAGCCCGTACCACAAGATGGATAATTATTTCTTAGACATCCCTTATAACTGGAGTTTAGACTAAAACATGAAAAACGACCTGACTTTTCACGGCATCTGGAAAACGCCATTTTGAGCTTTTCTCAAACCATGATTTTTACGTTAAACATTTTCATTAACTTAGAGCTATTGAGAATTAGCCTGTGGAAAAAGTCACGTTGTTTTGCAGTTTGAGGACTTCCCGTGAAAAGTCAGGAAAAACGACCCAGCACGGCTCTCATTAATAAGAGACTTGCCAAAAGTGTGAACAAGTTTTGATATTAAACCGCAACAGATGGCTCTTTGCGTGGCTTACTTAGTCTTTTTTAACAGTTGGATAGAAGGTTTTACGGAAACGAGGCTTTCCTAATTTCCAGCCTGGTGACAATCCTTTGAGGTTTAGGTGGAGGTTTTATCACGGTCATTATCTAGCCCGTGACTGAAAATTTGCTGTATCTCCTCCTGTGTAAGCACTTTCGCCCTACCGTGCCTGTTGACTTTCATCGCTCCACTGTAAACCCTGTGTTACAGGGTACAACTAATGCAACCTCCAACAATATCCTTCTCTACGTCTAGAGGAATAAATTTTATATAGTTTTATAGTTTTATATGTTTGTCTAATACTATAGAAAATGTAAACTATACCTCACTATATCAGGATATGGGCAAAAACTGGGATGAAACAGATGGAGTAAAGATTTCAGCCTTAGAAGAAGACATTCTTACTCTGCTAGGGCAATGGAAGATGTATGGACTTGAAATTTTGGAGGGTTTGAATGAAGGTAGACCAATCCCGATAGGATTTGGCAGTTTATACCCTACTTTAAACAGGCTTGAAAAAAAAGGACTCATTACTTGGAAATGGGGTAATGAACAAGATGACACAGGTGGTGCAAGACGCAAATATTACAAAGTAACAGGACTTGGAGCTAATGCACTTACAGAAGTTCAAGTGTATCGAGGACAATTAGCCAATCGTGCTGCACAGAGTCAACCTAGTTTTGAGGGAGCTTAAGTAAATGCAACCTCTAAACACCTTTTGGAAGGTAATCAGAAAAATACCTTATTTAAATCATATATTGCTGAGGCTGCTGCTGTGGAGGCGGGAGTGGTGGGAACTGGAGATCTGGAAGCGGGATCTGCGGGAGCTGCAGAAGCTGCGGGCTCTGAAGCTGCGGGATCTGGAGCTGCGGGAGCTGAAGCTGCGGGATCTGCTGAAGCTGCGGGAGATGCGGAAGCTGCAGGAGATGAAGTTGCGGGAGATGGATCTGTCGGAGTTGCGGAAGCTGCGGGAGATGGAGCTGGATCTAATTTCTAATCTAATGACACAAAAGTCATCAGTAGAAATAAAACAGAAAAGTCATATAAAAGGCTGGGTAACTAACATTATTCCAGAGGACTGGTGTGGGGAACTAGAAGTTTTACGCTATACATGGTTCCAGCAGGATAAAGGTGAATTTTGGATTGAAATTATGACTAGATTTCACTTACTTACAATGTTCAAAGCTTGTCTTCAAATCAAAGTAGAAAATAAATGGCTTTTCAAAAGAAAGCAAGGTTGAAGAATTCAATAGCCTCTAGCTGACTGGTACTCAACTAGAGGCTATCAATAGAGTTTGTCCAATTTTCTTTGACTGGTACTCAACCAAAAATTTCAACAACCTACGGAGAATAGATTATGAAAGAACGAAAAACTAACGCTTCTAACAAAAGCGTCAACACTCCTATTTTAGGAGAAAATTCCTCTGACTCAAACAAATCGCAAAAACCCGATGAGAACTCTGACAAGAAACCACCGCAATGGGATTGGCGAGAACTAGTTAGAACAATGAGGGATGTAGGTTCTATAGCTACAGTAGTCCTCACTCTAATTAAAATTCTCCAAGAATTAGGTTTAATACTTTAGTGAGAGTTAAAGTTCAACTTTATCCCTGTATCACAGCCTATACCTGATGTGGCACTGGTAAAATGAAAAAAGTCCCTCGTGTAGAAGGACTTCTATATTTTGGATTAGAAACTGGTAGTCTTTGTGGATTGCCAGTTTTTAATTTTGAGGCGGACTGCTACCACCGTTGCGGTCTCGTAAGTAGTCTAGTATTTGATTAACAGTACTCTTGAATCTTGCGGTACTGTTCAAGTAATCGGGTCTTATCCTCACTGGTGATGGTCTTAGCTTTATCGAGCCAGATACCAGCGTTAGCCTGTGTTGGTAATTGAAAGTGAACTTCGGTAGTGTACCTTGCAAGGAATTGGCGAAAGCTGCTAACTGTTCTTGTGTATTGTGTGGGAGTAGTTCGTCCTCTGTTAATCCTGGATTGCGTCTGGTTGCAAAGATAATTGGTGATAGATTGAATTTTATCTTCGGTAGCTTTTATTAGTGAATCGTGTTTCTCGCTATAAGCAATACCAAGTCCAGTACAAATTAGAGCAGATGTTGTACCACCAACACCTACAGTTAATGCAAGACTCTTCTGCCATCCCTGTGGTAAGTGCGATCGCGCTCGACCATCCGAGTGGGCGTGCAAGCGCGAACGTTGCCAGGATGCCTGCAACAACCACAGACTCCCCTTCGCTTTTTTATACCTATACTCAATTTTCGCTTTTTAGTACAATTGAACTGCTATGGCAGTGAGTACCGACTTTTAGTCTAAACTCCAGTTATAACAACCACCTAACCAATAATCACCCAGTAGAAACCATCAGGTGCTACCAACCCAAATGAAGGTTCGTTAAACTCGTTCTTGACAATGGGTGTAACATGAGTGGCGTTGCTATTAGAGACACGTTGGTGAAAGTCTTGAATGTTTTCAACTTGATATGTAAATAAACTCAAACCTTGCGAACCTGGTTGGGAGTATTCCCGTCGATCTGGTGTAGAGTAAACGGGAGTATAAATTTGCAGGACGCCTGCAATGTCTTTTGGCGAAGAAAACACCGATAGATAAAACTCTTGCCCGTCTTCAAGTATTAATGTTTGCCGTGTTGAGGGATTTTGATAGCCCGAACGCTTACTATTGATTTCACTAGGTATGAGTCCAAAAACTTCTGTGTAAAAAGAAGTCAGATAATGGTCATTACTCACTAAACTAGAGTGAGTTCCTTCGCTGACTTTTAAAGGAGAACTAGAAGCGATCGCTCCATAACCAGGACGAGTATAGTTGTATCTTTGAAAAAAAGCCTGCCGCGTTTCCCTACCAATAACGAACATTTCTCGCACACCAGCAAAGCGATTGTACAAGCCTGTCCCTTGATTGCCAAAACCTTCAATACCACGGATTGGTTCGGTGTAAATCCAATCACTACCGTTAGCGTTTTCATCAGTAAAAGCATCAGCAAGAGTGTAAATATCTTGCGTGAGGGAAGCAAACCAACGACTTCCCACAACCACCGGCAATGTTTTCTCTAAACCCGAGTTACGTAGTTGCGTCCATAACATAACCCGCACCAATCCATGTGTTGCAAAATCTCCATTTTGCAGCCGCCATGAAGTTAACTCTGCTGAATGCTGATACAATACCTCTGCTTGGTTTGCACTCAATTGTCCCTGCTGGATTGGTTGATAACCAAACTCAGCCCAATATTTCAGGGTAGTGGTAGCATCTATTGTGCCAATGCAATTTTCAAAAATTCCACTAATCATTTAGCAAAAGCCCAGTGAGTGTCAAAAGAACTGCTTAGCGATGTCCTAAGATAGGATGGGGTTTGTAGAGTTCCTCTAGGAACTTCCGCTCTTCTTCAGAAAGAACCAAGTCTATAGCCTCAACAGCTTCTTTAAGATGTTCTATCTTACTAGCACCAATAATAGGAGCCGTCACTCCTGGTTGGTGTAACAACCAAGCTAGAGCAATTTGTGCTGGTTTAACGCCACGTTTTTGAGCCAACTCCACAACGCGAGCGACGATTTGAAAATCGGACTCTTGATAGTAGAGATTATGAGCGAACTCGTCGGTTTTCGCCCGTATGGTTCCACCCCGATCTTGTTGAGCGCGATTTCCAGCAAGAAAACCTCGCGCCAAAGGACTCCAGGGAATAATCCCAATGCCCTCAGCGCGAGATAAAGGCAACACTTCTCGTTCTTCTTCCCGATAAACTAAGTTGTAGTGGTTTTGCATCGAGACGAAGCGAGTCCAACCATGTTTATCTGCTAGGTAAAGCGCTTTGGCAAATTGCCATGCGTACATACTCGAAGCACCAATGTAACGAGCCTTACCCGACTTCACAACATCATGCAGTGCCTCTAGGGTTTCCTCAATCGGCGTCTCGTCGTCCCAACGATGAATTTGGTATAAATCTACGTAGTCTGTTTGTAACCTTTGTAAGGACGCATCAATGCTGTCAAAAATATGTTTGCGGGACAATCCGCGATCGTTGGGACCATCACCCACTTTGTTATAGACTTTGGTAGCAATAATAACTTGGTCTCTTTTGGCAAAATCTTTGAGCGATCGCCCTACTATTTCTTCACTGACACCCAAGGAGTAAACATCGGCAGTATCAAAGAAATTAATTCCTAACTCTAAGGCGAGTTTGATAAACGGACGGCTTTCTTCTTCTTCGAGTACCCATTCTCGCCATTTACGAGAGCCATATGTCATTGTGCCTAAGGATAGGCGCGATACTTTTAGTCCAGTTTTACCAAGGTTAACGTATTTCATGCGGTTATCTTTATCAACTTAATAATGCAGTATATAGCGGTTCTTGCTTGGGTGCAGTACGTAAAAAAGTTATGGAACCGCAGATGCACGCGGATGCACGCAGATGAAAACTGCTATACTTACACTGCTGTCTGAAGTTCCTTTTGAAATAGTTCTTTAACTTTGCTCCAAGCATCAGCCGCAGCCTCTGCATTGTAACTACTACGATGGTTACAGAAAAAACCATGCTCTGCAGGATAGCGGAAGATTTGATGAGGAATTTGATACTTTGCTAACTCTGCTTCAATTTGTTCTGTTTGTTCTTGGGGAATGCCTTTGTCTTGAGTGCCAAAGAAGGCGTAGAGAGTTCCTTTGATATCTGGGGTACGAGTGATAGTAGGCGCATCACCGCCCGGAGTGGAATTTGTAATCCCACCACCATAAAAGGAAGCTGTAGCTTTGATCTCAGGTAGTGTTGCAGCTAAATAGACAATATGTCCTCCAAAACAAAAACCAATAGAGCCGATCGCATTAACATTCACATTTGGCAGAGTTTTAAGTTTTGCGATCGTTGCTTGAATGTCGCTTAATATCTCACTTGCTGTGGTTTGTTCTTTGTATTTTCTACCAAGCTGGATGTCTTCGGGAGTGTAACCAGTTTCAAAACCTGGAGCAGTTCGTTGAAAGATTGCAGGTGCGATCGCGACATAACCCTCCTTAGCAAACCTTTCTGTCACTTCTCGGATGTGAATGTTTACGCCAAAAATTTCTTGAACTACGATTATTGCTGAGAAGCGTCCTTCACCTGAAGGTTCCGCCAAATAAGCATCTATTTGCAAACCGTTATTAGGGATTTTAACGTAAGAAGTGCGAATTGCTGCATCTATTGCTGTATTTGTCATCTTTGTGGTGGTTTGGGGTTTTTTACATCTTCCTTAAATAGTACTTCATGTTTATCATTTTACCGTATTTTTAATGAAGGAGGCTGATTTAGAGATTTAATCTCCCGTTTATAGCAATTCCCAATTCCGTGAGGTATACCAAAAAAATAATTAACCGCACCCTGTAGCAGATGCACGCAGATAAATTTCGGATAAATCTATTACTTCCACACCTATGTTAGTGCGGTTGAAGTTGTTAGAGGCGACATCTAGTCGCCACGTTTCAATAGTATTGCTGATTGTGAACCAGTGTTGTGAATGCTAAGAATGTCTTGAGCTTCCTGAGACGTACAACCTAGAAGTATCTTTATTTCTGAATCCTTCTTTTCAGAATCTATACAACATATGATACCAGTTACTTTTCTCTCAGATAAGCTTCCCAACCAGACATCAATACCGTCTTCATCTCCAGAGCTAGTGTTTTCCAGATTTCCATAATCGAGTGGATAAACAAAAAAAGAATACCGTGGATGTGGTGTTCCTTTTGGGCGGTCTATTTTTAAATTACAACTAGCTACAAGCTGCTCAAGTCTGAGCCAGAAATTATTATTTTTATTCACTGATTCTACTTAAAAAAAATAAGCTCAAACCTTGCGAACCTGGTTGGGAGTACTCCCGTCGGTCTGGTGTAGAGTAAACGGGAGTATAAATTTGCAGGACGCCTGCAATGTCTAGTTTCACGCACCAGGAGCAGTCTGTTGAAAGATTGCAAGTGCGATAGGGCTTAAGCCGATAAGCGAAGCTTATCGCTACATACCCCCTCCTTAGCGAACCCTTCTGTTACTTGGTGTACTCGTCATCTTTTGTGGTGGTTTGGAATTTTTGACATCTTCTCTTATATAATACTTCATATCTATCATATTACTGTGCTTTTAATTCAGTAGGCTTGTTTACTAACGTACTTCGAGATCTAAAGATATGGCTCATGCTTGTTGTGGTCCGGGTTACGCTTCTCCAGAAGCAGCGATCAAAGCAGATCGCGAAAAAATACTCTATACAATTGCACTTTATACAGGTACAAATATTCAAGAGCCAGATTATTTAGCAACTATAGACGTTGACCCTAATTCCCCAACTTACTCCCAAATTATCCATCGCCTACCAATGCCTTACATTGGTGACGAACTGCACCATTTTGGGTGGAATGCATGTAGCTCTTGTCACGACGACACTAGTAAATCCCGACGATTTTTGGTGATTCCTGGTTTACGCTCTAGCAGAATTTACATTGTTGATACAGCAGATGCCAAAGCGCCAAAACTTCATAAAGTCATTGAACCCGAACAAATCAAGGAAAAAACTAACCTCAGCGCCCCCCATACCGTACACTGTCTGGCTGATAGTCACGTCATGATTTCAATGTTGGGTAACAGCGAGGGGAATGGTCCTGGTGGTTTTCTGTTATTGGATGAAAATTTTGAAATTGCTGGGCGCTGGGAACACAAAGCTGATGGTATGCGCTTTAATTATGACTTTTGGTATCAGCCCCGTCATAATGTTATGGTGAGCAGTGAGTGGGGCGCACCCAAAACGTTTTATCCCGGCTTCGATCTTAACGATGTGACGGCTGGAAATTACGGTCAGCAGCTGCATTTTTGGGATTGGTCTAAACATGAAATTATTCAAAGTGTTAACTTGGGCGAGGAGGGGTTAATTCCTTTAGAAGTCCGGTTTCACCATAACCCTGATAGCACTCACGGATTTGTTGGTGCAGCACTGAGTAGCAACGTTTGGCACTGGCACAAGTCTAACGGTCATTGGGATGTGAAAAAAGTCATTGACATTCCATCACAAGAAGTGGAAGGGTGGCCTATTCCCGTACCATCGTTAATTACCGATATTTTACTTTCAATGGACGATCGCTATGTCTACTTTTCCAACTGGCTACACGGAGACATTCGTCAATATGATATCACCGATCCCTTCGCTCCCAAACTCACAGGTCAAGTTTGGTGCGGTGGCTTACTAGGTAAAAGTAGTGAAGTTCGGGGCAAAAAGCTAGTTGGCGGACCGCAGATGCTGCAATTAAGTCTTGATGGCAAACGGCTGTATGTCACCAACTCCCTATTTAGTACCTGGGACAATCAATTTTATCCTGACTTATCCAAGGGTGGTTCATACTTATTGCAGGTTGACTGCGATACTGAAAACGGAGGATTAAAAATCAACGAGAACTTTTACGTTGACTTTGGCAAAGAACCAAAAGGTGCATCTCGCGCTCATGAGATGCGTTATCCTGGTGGCGATTGCACTTCCGATATTTGGGTTTGAAAAAAGATTGTCATTAGTCATTAGTCATTTGTCATTGGTAAGGATTTCTAGCATCTTTAAATTTTGTCAAGTAGTTATGTTTATTTCTACCTAACTACTTGCCTCTTAATAGCTTTAAATCAAGCCATTATTATTCCATTACTTATCCGCGTGCATCTGCTACAGGGTGCGGTTCCTTAATCATTTAATATACTGCACCCAGTTGAAAATCCCTGTAATCCACAGACTCATTTGTAGTCTCAAAGAAGCGATTAACAGGGCGGACGAGTCCCAGATTTTCCCGTAACGTCTTGCCCTCATATTCCTGACGAAAGATCCCACGTCGTTGGAGTTCTGGCACAACCTTGTCAACAAAATCATCCAACCCTTCAGGAAGAAAAGGAAATATGACATTGAAGCCATCAGAACCCTCCTCAGTCAGCCATTGCTCCATTTCATCAGCGATAGTTTGGGGAGTACCAACAAACGCCAGCCCACCATAACTGCCGATGCGTTGAGCTAGCTGTCGAATAGTCAGATTCTCGCGTTGCGCCAGTGCGATCGTTCGTTCTCGCCCGCTATGACTGCCGTTAGTGTGCGGGATTTCAGGCAAAGGTCCATCCGGATCGAAGCCGGAAACATCATAGCCAAGTGCAATATTTAGGCTAGCTATTCCACTGTCATAGTGTATTAAGCTGTCCAAATGTGTACGCTTGGCACGCGCCTCTGCAACGGTTTCACCCACAATGACTAAAGCACCTGGAAGAATTTTAATGCTTTCTGGGTCGCGTCCGCTCGCCCGCGCTCGCCCTTTAATATCTGCAAATAAAGCCTTACCTGCCTCCAAATTACCAGCAGGTGCAAATACAGCTTCGGCAGTTTCGGCAGCTAATTGCCGTCCTGCTTGAGAGGCACCCGCCTGGACGATGACTGGCCAACCTTGGACAGGTCTAGCGATGTTCAATGGTCCCCGTACCGAGAGATGTTTTCCCTTATGACCTAAAACGTGAAGTTTTGCAGGATCGAAATAAATTCCTGATTCCACATCTCGGATAAACGCATCGTCAGCGAAGGAATCCCAAAGACCTGTTACAACATCATAGAATTCCCTAGCCCTGAGATAGCGTTCGTCATGCTCTAGCTCTTCTTCCAAACCGAAGTTGAGAGCTGCATCTGGATTGTATGTGGTAACAATGTTCCATCCGGCGCGACCGCCACTGATGTGGTCTAGAGAGGCAAAGCGGCGAGCAACGTGGAAAGGTTGATCGTAGGTTGTGGAAGCGCTGGCTATCAACCCAATACGTTCGGTAACACTTGCGAGGGCAGAAAGCAGGGTGAAAGGCTCGAAAGAGGTGACGGTGTGACTGCGCTTGAGCGCATTAATCGGCATATTGAGAACCGCCAAATGATCTGCCATAAAGAATGCGTCGAACTTGCCCTGCTCTAGTTTTTGGATAAATCGTTTCAATGCTGGAAAGTTAAAATTAGCATCAGGCAAAGCTCCAGGATAGCGCCAAGCACCTGTATGTATGCTGACAGGACGCATGAAAGCGCCTAGTTTCAATTGCTTCTTACTGCTCATTAGCCCTCCGTATGCATGGTCTTGAATAATTCAACACTCAAATCAACTTTGATATGGGCGTGGCAAATGGCGAAGTTTATGAGCTGTATCCAATTCACTATTATTTTTTCTGCCATATCCCCAACCCAAAATGCGACGATATTCTCCCATTATGCCACTTTCAATTAAATCATCTTCATTGACTGTAACATCAGTATGAGATTCAGGGGCAACATAAAGTGCATCAGCAGGACAATATGCTTCACAGACGAAACAAGTCTGACAGTCGTCTTTTCGAGCGATCGCAGGTGGTTGATTGGGTACAGAATCAAAAACATTGGTAGGACAAACTTGGACGCACAGATTGCAATTGATACACAGTTTATGGCTAACAAGCTCAATCATGATATTAGACATCTCCAGAAATTAATTGTGCATGACCTGAAAGTCTTGGTAGGGGCGCAATGCCTTGCGCCCCTACATCTTTTCCGGAGATGTCTATTGCTCCTGTTACAACTTTAACGTTTTGCGGCTTGTCACCAGACATCGCATCCTTTATCCAATCGCGTCTTACCCAAAGCTTATCTAAACCACCAGTCGCTTGATAATAACGTTGATTTGGATCGGTTTCGGGATAGTCCACCCGAATATGTTCGCTGCGCGTTTCCGTGCGATGTAAAGCGCTAAAATATGCCCATCGCGCTACAGCCGTGAGTGCAGCTGCTCGACGAGAAAATTCTACATCGCTTACTGTATCTTGTTTTGGGTTTGCTTGTACCTGCTGCCACAGGGTTTCTAAGGAGGCTAGGGAATCCAAAAGCCCTTGCTCGCAACGCCAATAATTCTTTTCCAACGGGAACATCTGGGCTTGTACGCCGCGCACAATCTCTTCGCTATCGAATGTTTCAACAGTGTTTGACTGAGAACGCAATCCAGCTTGACCAACAGGATACACAACTCGTTCGTGGGCGCTCGCGCCCAGACTTTTCGCAAAAGCAGCTGCTCCAACCCCTGCCCACTGTCCTGTGGAGATTGCCCAGGCGGCATTGGGACCACCACCTCCAGAAGCTAGACCAGATAAAAACTCCCGCGATGCAGCATCCCCAGCAGCGTAAAGTCCAGGAACTTTTGTGGCACAACTATCATTCACAATCCGAATTCCACCCGTACCACGAACTGTACCTTCTAAAACCAGTGTTACAGGTACTCGTTCCGTGTAAGGATCGATCCCAGCTTTTTTATACGGTAAAAAAGCTATGAAATGAGACCTTTCAATAACTGCTTTAACTTCAGGTGTAGCTCGATCCAAACGAGCATAAACGGAGCCTTTTAGAAGGGCATTGGGGAGGAAGGAAGGATCGCGACGACCATTGATATAACCACCAAGATCGTTGCCTGCTTCATCAGTGTAACTAGCCCAGCCAAAAGGAACTCCCCTTGTCACGGTGGCATTGAAAGCAGTTGAGATGGCATAGTGATTGGATGCTTCCATACTGGAAAGTTCGCCACCAGCTTCTACTGCCATCAGCAGTCCATCACCTGTATTGGTATTGCACCCCAATGCTTTACTTAAGAATGCACAGCCACCATTTGCCATAACTACAGCACTAGCGCGAACGGTATAGGTACAATGTTTTTGCCGTTGCACGCCTCTTGCTCCAGCCACTGAGCCGTCGTCAGCTAATAAAAGCTCTAGAGCAGGGCTTTGGTCGAGAATCTGAACGCCCAAACGCAAGAGGGTTTTGCGAAGTACCCGCATATATTCAAGACCATAATAACTCTGGCGCACGGATTCTCCATTTTCTTTGGGGAAACGATAGCCCCAATCTTCCACGAGTGGCAAACTGAGCCAAGTTTTTTCGATAACACGCTCGAGCCAACGTAAGTTAGCTAGGTTTTTGCCTAAGCAATAACGCTCCGATAAAACTTTGTCCCAATTCTCAGGAGTTGGAGCCATGATACCATTACCACTAGCAGCAGCAGCACCGCTCGTACCTAGAAAACCTTTATCAACAACAATGACTTTGACTCCTTGGGATGCGGCTGCCCATGCTGCCCAGGCAGCAGCAGGACCACCACCAATGACTAGCACGTCAGCATTTAGTTGTAGTTCATTTTCGCTATGGACTCTTAACAATTCCTTGTCCTCCTTATTTGGCAGCTTTGTTGGGTTTCGTTCCTCAACCCAACCTACACAATACATTTGGCGATTTAAGATTTACTTTATAAATGACTTCTTAGCAATTCCTAATTATTAGCTGTAACAGATATGATACTCTAATTATTAGCTTTTCAAACAATTAAAGCTCTGTTTCCTTCTTCCTGTTCCCTTGTAGAAAAGTAGAAGCTCGAAACTTTAAGTAATAGGTTATTGTTATGTTACGTTTAATTTTACGGGCGATCGCCCTTGGCGCAAGCCGTACCCGGCTTATCGCTTTGCTTGCTACAAGTATCGCCGTATCTGTTGTCATTAGCTTAGTCACGCTCATTAGCCCTGCCCTAGCAGATACAGCCAAGGTATTGCCTATTCCCCAACCGTTCTTTCAAGGTAAAATCGGCAGCACTTATGCCGAGTCAAAACCAGATTTTCCCGCTCCAATCGCTGCTCCAGAAAAAGCCCCGAATGTGCTGTTAGTACTGCTAGATGATGTGGGCTTTGGGCAAGCAAGTACCTTTGGTGGACTTGTAGAAACCCCAAATCTGACTCGTCTAGCAGAAAAAGGATTGCGTTACAACCAATTCCATACCACAGCCCTTTGTTCGCCTACACGAGCAGCTTTGTTAACTGGACGAAACCATCACTCGGTGAGTACAGGAGTTGTTGAGGAATTAGCAACAGGCTTTCCCGGTTACACAACTATCTTACCTAAGAGTGCTGCCACAGTAGCAGAAATATTACGGCAAAATGGTTATAATACTGCTGCTTTTGGTAAATGGCACAACACGCCTGATTATGAAACTAGCGCTGCTGGTCCTTTCGATCGCTGGCCAACAAGGTTGGGATTCGAGTATTTTTACGGTTTTTTAGGTGGTGATACTAATCAATGGAGTCCGGCTTTAGTAGAAAATACTAAGCGAGTTGCACCACCAATTAATAACCCCGATTACCATTTGACTCCAGATTTAGTAGATCGTGCGCTCGCCTGGATTCGTTCTCAACAATCCATAGCTCCTGACAAGCCAATATTCACCTATTTAGCGACTGGTGCTACCCATGCGCCTCACCATGCGCCCAAAGCTTGGATAGACAAGTATAAAGGTAAATTTGATGAAGGCTGGGATCGCTTGCGAGAACAAACCTTTGTCCGTCAAAAACAACTGGGTGTAATTCCCGCTAATGCACTGCTTACACCTCGTCCTAAAGAACTACCAGCTTGGGATTCCTTATCCAAAGATGAACAAAGAATTTATGCCCATGAAATGGAAGTCTTTGCAGGCTTTTTAGCACAGACTGACTATGAAGTTGGCAGATTAATTAATGCGATCGACCAAATTGGTGAATTGGATAACACCATTATTTTCTATATTGTTGGCGATAATGGCGCTAGTGCAGAAGGCGGTTTAGCAGGTAGTATCAATGAATTAAGAGTTTTCAATAAAGTACCCGAAAGTCGAGAGCAACTGCTGGCTTCATTGAATGATTTGGGCAGTTCCAAAACCTTTAATCACTATCATGCAGCTTGGGCATGGGCAGGCGCTACCCCTTTTCAATGGACAAAACAAATCGCCTCTCACTTTGGCGGTACTCGTAATCCCTTGATTGTAGCTTGGGGCGATCGCATTAAAGATCGCGGTGGAATCCGAAGTCAATTCCATCATGTCATTGATATTACCCCCACTATCTTAGAGGTTGCGGGAATAACTGTACCGACTGAAGTTAACGGAGTAAAGCAACAGAAACTAGAAGGGACTAGCCTAGTCTACACCTTTGATAATCCTGATGCACCTTCCCATCGTAAAACTCAGTATTTCGAGATGTTTGGCAACCGCGCTATTTATGATGAGGGATGGATAGCCGCCGCTCGTCATCCTCGATTACCTTGGCAAGGTACAATTAATGCTGACTTCCAACAAGACCCTTGGGAACTTTACAATATTGAGGAAGATTTTAGTGAAGCCAATAACCTAGCGGCTGAAAATCCTAAGAAACTAGCAAAACTGCAAGAATTGTTTTTATCACAAGCTCGTCAATATCAAGTTTTCCCATTAGACGATCGCATTTCTGAACGGTTTGATGTCACTAGCCGTCCTTCTCCAGCCGCCGGACGGAAAACTTTTACTTACTATCCTGGTGTAGCACCCATTCCAGAAGGTAGCGCACCAAGTTTGAAAAATAGATCCTTTAGTATCACGGCTGATGTAGAAATTCCAGAAAGAGGTGCAGAAGGTGTGCTATTGACTCAAGGGGGACGTTTTGCTGGTTGGAGCTTTTTCTTGGAAAATAGCAAACCAACATATCTCTACAACTTCGTTAATGCAGAACGTTACATAATTCAATCTCCTGAAAAATTACCTCCAGGTAAATCAACAATCAGATTTGATTTTAACTACGATGGCTGTAAAGTTGGTGCAGGAGGAATTGGGAAGTTATTTATCAGCGCTCGACAAGTAGCTGAAGGTCGAATTAAACAAACTGTACCCTATCGATTGGCATTAGATGAAACCTTTGATGTTGGTCGAGATACAGGTACTCCTGCAAGTGAAACTTATCAAGTCCCGTTTACATTCACAGGTAATTTACAGAAAGTTACGCTGAATTTGAATTAAATAATATGGAGGTAATACCAATTTAATATGAAGCTGCATATTATTTTTACCCCTCCTAACCTCCCCGATGTATTGGGGAGGAAAATAAATTTCCTGTTTCCCCCCTTTATAAGGGGGGATTAAGGGGGGTAAGGAGAGATGCCACAGAAAATACGTAGGTTGGGTTGAGGAACGAAACCGAATGGGACTAAGATAAGCTCAAACAATTCTCCGGTAATGCTTCTGGAGTCTTTGGGATATAAAGCTTGTTTCTGAGGTTGGAAAACAAAATAGTATTTCCGCGTTTAAACAGGTTTCCATATCCCTGGGCAATTGCTCAAACCATCGTGGTCTCATTGGTTGGTGAAGATTTAAAATTCATAAAAGCTTGAATTCATAAGCTTTTCAGAAAATTTGAGACCCTTATCTTAGTGCCATTCGGAACGAAACCCAACATATACAGACTTAGCATCAAACAAAAATTTATGAACGAAATTATCCCAATACTTGACAAAATAGCCTTTTTAGCATTTGTCGTAGCCACTATGTTTGGAACAGGTTTAAAGTTAACTGTACAGCAAATCTGGCAACCTCTTTGTAATGTACGTTTGGTGATTTTCTCTTTGCTAACAAACTTTGTCTTAGTGCCACTTTTTGTGTATTTACTGCTGCAAGTCATACCTCTCACAGAACCCGTAAAAGATGGTTTAATTGTCATGGCATTAGCCTCTGGTCCTCCTGCTTTACCTAAACTTGCCCAAATAGTGAAGGGAAATTTAGCTTTTTCTACAGGACTGATGATGTTGTTAATGTTCGGTACAGTCTTTTATATGCCGCTCGTACTACCATTAGTTTTACAAGGCGTACAAGTCAACTCTTGGGATATTGCCAAACCCTTAATATTTATGATGTTAATACCTTTAGGAATTGGGTTATTAATTAAGGCAAAATATGAAGCGTTCGCTATCAATATTCTACCAATTGCTTTCAAAATATCTAGTTTTGGTTTGATTTTAGGTTTAGCTATAAGGCTGATAGTACATTTCAACGAGATTATTATTTTATTAAAAACTGGTGTCATCTTTGTTTGTGCCATTTTTATTGTATTCTCCTTTACTGTGGGTTATCTTTTAGGTGGTCCTGGCATTGATACCCAGAGAGTCTTAGGAGTAGGAACTGCTCAACGCAATTTTGCCGCCGCATTGTTAATAGGTACGAGTAATTTCGACGAGCCAAATGTGGTGAGCATCATTATGGTAACGAGTTTATTAATGATGGTAATAGTAATGATTTTAGGGCAAAAGTTACCAGAACTCGACCAAGTACAGACACAAGAAGTCGAACAGGTGGAAATTTCGTAAAGGAAATCAAAAATGTTCCTGCGATCGTATCCTGCCATAGAGTGTAACGTGAGTAGCGCTATTATTAGATATACGTAGATACACGTTGATGAAAGTCTTGAATATCTTCAACTTGATATGTCAATAAGCTCAGACCCAACGAATCTGGTTGAGAAAATTGCCGTCGATCTGGTGTAGAGTCAAGAAAAGTGTAAATTTGCAAGATACCAGCAATATCTTTTGGTAAAGAAAACGCAGACAGATAAAATTCCTGTCCTTTTGCAAATGTACGTTACTTTTGAACCTTGTTCTTTTGAGGGACGCACACTCTCCTGTGCTTTGGCAATCTCTCAAGAGCCGCGCATTCAGGAAATATATATCTCAATAGTCGATCGAGATCCTCGCAATAACGGTAATGGATTAGATATTCTTAAGCAAGCAGGCAAAACAGAGTGCTGACCCGCACTTGATGAGGAAGTAAGCCCGTCAAAATGAGCGAACGGCTTGAAGTGCTTCTAGCAACGCGGATGGCAGTTTGTCAGTTAAGGCAATTAGAGCTTTGACGCAATACTGTTTATTTGCAAACTAACAAGCAGCTTGGAGTGCTTCGGGCATTAATGCGGATGGCAGCTTGTCAGCTAAGGCAGTTAGGGCTTTGGCGCGATAAAATTCATCTGCAATGAAGCGAGCGGCTTGAAGTGCTTCTGGCAACTTGTCAGCTAAGGCAGTTAGGGCTTTAGCACGATAAAATTCATCTGCAATGGAGCGAGCGGCTTGAAGTGCTTCTGGCAACGCTTCTGGCAACTTGTCAGCGGCTCTTGCGTACTTAACGTGCTAAAATATTAGAATATTCATTCAGCGTTTAAGTAAAATTAATTATGAAAAGAGTCCTTACTCAACTATTAAATTTGTCCGCTCTAGTGGTAGAATCAAGTCTACAAGAGGGTTCGATCTTATTTTTATCAGTAAGTAAAAAGACGAAAATCGCCATATGTCCGCAGTGCGGTAAGAAGTCAGAACATTTACACCAAAATCAAAATTCCTTAGGAAAAGATTTACCGATGGGGGATAAAGAAGTAATATTAAATGTAAATAGACGAAGATTTAAATGTAAAACGTGCCGAAAAACGTTTAACGAAAAGCTTGATTTTGTAGGAGCGAGAAAGACATATACGCATCGATATGCGGAAAATATTGTTAAACAACTTATTAGTAGTAATGTAAGTAATGTGGCGGAAAATAATGGATTAACCGATGAAGAGTCAAGGTGAATGCTTGAAGATGTAGCTAAAAATATATGACCAATAAATCTAAACAATTTGACTTATGTTAGGAATCGATGAAATAAGTTTAGTAAAAGGGCAAGGAAAATTTATTGTTGTACTTGTAGATATAGATTCAGGGAGATTAATAGGTTTAGTAAAAGAAAGAAAACAAATGAAAATAGAAAATGTTATGAAAAAGTGGGGAGAAAAAGTTTTAGAACGAATAGAAGAAGAAAGGTCTGGATCTGACTGGAAATTATAAAAGTTTAATCAATAAGATTTGCCCAAACGCTGTCATTACGGTCGATAGGTTCCATGTTACCAAAATAATACATGAAGAATTAAACCAAGCTAGAATAACAGAAAAGAAAACAGCATTAGAGTTAAACGTTGAGGATAGGGAAAAAATTTTTGATAGCTTAAAAGGTAATAAATTTACAATTTTAAAAGCAGAAGATAAGTTGACCTCGGATCTAGCTCTTAAAAATGAGGGCAATGCCCAAGCCGCTTGATTGCTCTAGGGGTATTAGGTGATATCCCACAATGGCATTGGGTAGAGTCGATGGGCGGTATTATCCGCCGCACCTCTCTGTTAAATCTGGGCGTGCGAGTTTTCCCGCACCCAGCTTCCGATGTTCTTAGCTACTGCTTTTGCCCATGTGTAGGTAATCATGACAGCTTTCATGGATTGCTATCAGATTTTGTTTTTTCCAGTTGGCGTGATTTCCGTCCACATGATGGAGATGCACTCGCTCATCTGTCAGAAACTTCAACCCACAAGCACCACACGTATGGTTTTGCCGTTTTAAAGCAAAAGAGGTTTCGCCGTCGTAGAGCTTGCTGTTTCGCTCACTCCAGTAGGCGACATCGCCATCAAAGGGGGATTTGGTTCCTTTGACGTTGATGTGTTTGTTTTCGGAGTAAGGAACCGAAGGAAACGCTCTGTTTAGTAATTTCTTACTAGAGTAGCGGGTTTGCTTGGCTTCCTTGTTGAATACCTTGTACGCAATGCGCTGGATGTGGTACAGCGAAAACCTGGAACCGTCCATCTTGCAGTAGCGGTGGTAGTTTCTCCAACCTCTCACTATTGGCGCTAGCTTCTCAGCTTTTGCCTGAGCACCATAATTCGAGTTGTTGACGACGGCTTTTAGTTTCTGACGGAACTTTTTGAAATTGTCCGTTGATGGGACGCATCGAAATTTTCCGTTGGCTTGCACCTTGAAGTGCCAACCGAGGAAGTCAAAGCCATCTGTCGTAGCGGTTAGCTTAGTCTTCTTTTGGCTGATGTTCATTCCTCTGTCGGCGAGGAACTGGTTGATTGTATCAAGTATCTGTTGCGCGTTGTCTTTAGGTTTGAGTATAATCACCATGTCGTCTGCATAACGCACGGACTGGTGAATATGCTCTATGCCATTGAGCGCAATATTCGCTAATAGGGGACTCGCCACGCCCCCCTGGGGGGTTCCTTGTTCTGGGAATTCTGGATTGACTCCAGCTTTGAGGCATCGGAAGATTCCTTGCCTGATGCTACGAGTAGCAATGAGTTTATCCATAATTGCCGAGTGGCTTATCCTATCGAAGCACTTTTCAATGTCCAACTCGATAACTCGCTTGGTTATTCCATTGGCGATCGCAACTGATGAAAGTGCTATCGCTTTGCTTTTCTGATGATGCGCGTGATTAAGTCAAAATCTACTCATTTTGATTGTGACACATTTTCAAAAATTTCCCCAGAATCAAGTCTATGAGCTAGCTCCATGACTTGTGTGGCAAGAACTTTTGGTATACGAATCGGAAAAGTGGTATTTAATAGCTACATAAAACATATTTTGTATGTCATGGCTACAAAAAAACCACGGTTGACAATTTACTTGGCATCACAGGAGATATTAGACAAACTGCAAACGATCGCCGATGAACAGCAACGCTCAGTTAGCAATCTTGTTTCTGTGGCGCTAGCTGAACGGATAGCAGAATATGAAAGGGGTAAAAACAAATGACTAACGCAGGACAACCACCAACCACTGACGAACGACTCAGCCGCTTAGAAACTCTGTTTGCCAACGTAGGCGAAAAAGTTGTAGAACATGATGCCACTATTGATGTACTGGTAGCAAACATTCAGCAACTTACTGAGAGAGTAGATACACTAACGGTTAACGTTAATACTGTTGCAACACGAGTAGATTCCTTAGCCGAGCAAGCAGCCCAAGACCGCCTTGCTTTTCGCGAACGAACGGATCGCCTAGCAGCCGAAGCAGCCCAAGACAGGCAGCAAGCAGCAATTGACCGCCAAGAATTTCGCAACGAGATTCGGCAGATTTGGCAGTACTTGCGCGATCGCAACGGTGGCAGCAAGCAGCCCGCCTCAGTAAGACGCCACCGAATCCATACCCGCACCCGCTTGAGGGGCTTCCCTCATGAGCCGCGATCGTGTATAGTCGATAGTTGCCGAAGCCAAAAGTCGTCCCCGCGTCCCACAGTCTCCGTGTCTCTTCTTTGAATGGTTGCGTATTATCGATCGTCAAACGTTCTGATGATACTAAACGCTTTTTAGAGGTGGGACAGGGAAAATCCTTTCTCCTAGACTAGAAGTACAATTAAAATGTACAGCCAAAGATCTCAGCAATGAAAACTATATTAAATATCCCCTTAACCTGAAAAATTATAATGAATTAAAAATCAACGCCCTAGTCCCTCGGATTTTAGTAGTCGTTTTAGTTCCAGATAAAATAATCGACTGGTTAAAACAAACCGAAGACGAGCTGTGTCTTAGATATTGTGCTTACTGGGTATCCTTACGCGGAGCACCTGACACCGAAAATACAACCAATGTTACTATTGAAATACCCCGTAGTAATCAGTTGACACCAGATGCACTTCAAGCCATCATTCAACGCATTAGTTTTGGAGGGTTGCCATGAAAGTTTCCATTAAAGATAGTCAAATACTCAAAACTGTTAACCCTGATGTGCTCCAGGCACATTTACTAGCTACTGGTTGGCATGAAACCGGGCGGATTTATAATGATACTGGGGCAATTTGGCGACTTAAAAAGGATGCCGCTCCTGAATATGAAATCTTGCTACCTCTCCAATATAGCTTAGGAGATTATGCCGAAAGAATCAGCGATATATTAAACACATTAGAAGTGGTAGAAAATCGTGACCAAGTTGAGATCTTAAGCGAATTTCTTACCAATTATCCCAACTTCACCTTTCTAGGTATAGTCGTGCAAATCGCTACTCCACCAATCGATCAACTGAGTGGAGAAATTACTTTACTCTGTTCAATTTTCGAGAAATTACAAGAAGTCAAAACCGAACTAGCAAACAATGATTATATCTTAGCTATTAAAGCCTATCAGGAACGTTTACCAATTCGCTGCACAGGTGATTTAGTAAAAGTGAACAATCATTTTCTCCTCAAAAATCCTCAAAACTTTCAAATTGACAATCTCTAATCAGGAATAATTGCGGAACGATGTTGTATGGCAGGTAGTCTTTGTCTGTGGCGATCGCACAAGTTGGATCTGCCTCAACTGCCTTCAGGATAACTTGGGAATTGTTTCCAACACTGAGCAACTGCTCAAAAAAGCCATTGATGGCATTTACCGCCTCTAATGAGTCAGTGGTGATTTCTAGTTCTTGAGAATCTGTTAACATCGTTTTTTCTGCACGATTCCACGGTTATTACTACTGGGTTCTCGATCCCTGAGTTGAAATTTACTTATAATTTATCAAATTACCGTAGTTTGTATTAATTTAGATATTAATTTCGCACAGCCAGCTGTGAAAAGCAAGCAATTGTACATAAGTCTACATAGAATTTCTGACTTTCCTAAAGTTAATATTATGCTAATCTAATATTACGCAAACAAATTATTTACAATTATAAATTATACAGGGGAGGCTAGACATTGTCACAATTGCAAGCACAACCTCTGACTTTGTCAAACTCTCAAAAAGTTTGGGTGTTAGTTGGTGTCGGACTTGGGGTGTTCATGTCAACTCTTGATGTGGGCATCGTCAATGTCGCTCTGCCTTCATTAGTTCAAACCTTTCACACTGACTTCCCTACAACCCAGTGGGCTGTGTTGAGTTACCAGTTAGTTAGTTCTGGTTTAGTCTTGGGGGCGACTCGATTAGGAGATATGTGGGGTAAAAAGTATCTTTACCTGGGGGGACTCATTATCTTTACCTTGAGTTCTTTGTTATGTGGTATGGCACCTGGGATTGGATGGCTGATCGGCTTTCGAGCATTACAAGGGTTAGGTGGTGTCTTCATTTCAGGGCTAGGTTTGGCGATCGTCACAGAAATCTTTCCTTCTTCAGAACGAGGTCGGGCTGTTGGTATCATCGGTAGTGTAGTATCATTAGGAATCGCTTCAGGTCCTTCTGCTGGAGGATTGTTACTAGATTGGTTCGGCTGGCGGACTATATTCTTAATCAATATACCTTTAGGGATTGTCACTAGTTTTCTCATAGCCCGAGTAGTCCCACCTTCTGGACGCATCGCTGGAAAACAAAAATTTGACTATTTTGGAGCTATGTTGGCTGTGTTGACTTTGGGCAATTTTGGGCTAGGCATGACCTTTGGGCAAAGTCAAGGTTTCAGTAGCGTTAACGCACTGGTGTTACTGTCCCTTGCTGTCCTAAGTTTTCTGAGTTTTTTAGTAGTTGAGTCTATTTTAGAACAGCCATTGTTAGAACTGAACTTGTTTCGTAATCTCCATTTGAGTATGGGTTTGTTCACTGGTTGGTTAGCATTCACTGTCATTGGTGGAGCACTACTCATTACTCCATTCTTTTTAGAGCGGGTTAAGGAATATCCAACGGCAAAAGTCGGACTATTACTAGCGGTGTCGCCTGTACTGAGTGGGTTAATTGCCCCACTAGCTGGTCTACTTTCAGATCGGTTTGGCTCTCGGTTAATTAGCTCGATTGGGTTAGCGTTGATGATTGGTGGCTGTCTGGGGATCAGCACCTTTGATGCTCAACTGACTGAGTTGGGTTATGTACAGCGTTATTTCATTTACGGGATTGGACTGGGTTTATTCCAATCACCGAATAATAGTGCTGTTATGGGAGCAGCGTCTCGGGAGCGTCTCGGTATTGCTTCTGGGCTATTATCTTTGTCGCGAACCTCAGGGAATACCGTAGGAGTTTCTCTAATTGGGGCAGTCTTTGGAGGGTTAATCGCCAGTGTAGCCGCAGGTGCAGATGTATCGGTTGCCCCTCCTGTTGCGATCGTTACTGGGTTTCAAGGAACCTTTCGCTTCGCAGCCCTGATACTATGTATTGCTGCTATTGCATCTGTTTCAAGGTTTGAGAAGCGGAAACATTAACATCTTAAAGATAAGGCTGTAAACATTTTCCAGCAAGGGAAACACTGATGGCACAAGTTTCAACCTATACAAAATTGTGTTGTAAAAATCCTTGGTTACACAACATTGTAAAATGTCTCTGAATTCCTTTTCAGACAAATCCTTAAATCAAAACATGACCAATCTGATAGAATACGAAGACAGTAGCGATGAAGTGCGTGCGATCTATGATGATATCCGTGCCACGCGCTCCTCTGACTATATCAATAACTTTTGGAAAGCCTTAGCTAATCATCCCCCCACCCTAAGGCGAACTTGGGAAACCCTGAAGGAAGTCATGGCGGGTTCTGGAGAAATAGATCCATTGGTGAGGGAGTTAATTTATATTGCGGTGAGCGTAACGAATGGTTGTGAATACTGCATTGCCTCACACACGGCTGCGGCACGTGTTAAAGGAATGAGTGATGATGTGTTCGCTGAATTGATGGCGATCGTTGCTACCGCAAACATGACCAATCGTCTCGCCAACGGCTATCAAATTCCAGTTGACGATAAATTCAAGACATAGCAATTTTTCTGTCTCATCAAACTTCGATATGGTTTCGGTTCTCAACAAAATTAGAAGAACCCTCGTTGTGGCAATGGTGTACCGTTAATTTCGTAGTCGCCGATCGCACGAGCCTTAAAGTGATTTGGGTTGTGTGAGGACAAGGTGCGGGCGTTGCGCCAGTGACGATCCAAGTTAGCGCTTTTCTTGGTTGTGGAAGCCCCACCAACTTCAAACAACAAGGTAGCCGAACGTAATGCCAAATCATCAACAATCAATTTAGCCTTAGCTGCACTCAGAGAAGTTGCCAGTGCCGCAGCTGTTTCTGCCTCCTCTCCCTGGGCTTTGGCAGCAGGAAGGCGATCGAGACCATCAGCTGCTGCTAAAACAATTGCTTCGGCAGCAAAAGCATTGGCGGCAATCTGTCCAACAGTCTGCTGTATAATAGGATCTTCTGTTGCTTGCTCGCTTACAGCATGGTAGAAAGTTCGGGGTCTAGTACGGACGAGGGCTGTTGCATCACGCAGAATGTTGCGAATAATGCCAGCGTTAATTGCTGTCAGGAATAATTGCGGAACGATGTTGTATGGTAGGTAGTCTTTGTCTGTGTCTGTCTCAAAAATGACTTCATCTGCCTCTACACGGACATTAGTGAATGTAGTCGTTCCTGTGCCTGTAAGTCTTTGTCCGAAGCCATCCCAGTCATCCACAAGGTCAATTCCCTCTTGTTTGGTAGAAATGAGTATAAAAGCTGTAGCGCCATCGGGTACTAACACGCGCACAAAAATTAAGTCCGCATAAAGGCTACCAGTGCTGTAATATTTCGTCCCATTCAAACGATAGCCGTTACCATCGGGTGTTAATTTTGTATTCACGACTTGACCGCCACCAGCCCGCTTGACTTCTAGCTCGGTGAAAGCGAGTCCAATAATTGCACCATCAGCAACAGCCTTGAGCCATCGGCGATTCCTTTGGGTGCGATCGGAACGCAAAATCCGCTCTGTTATAGAGAAATGATTCCGCACAATGTGAGCGACATTTGGGTCAGTATCCCCCAGTCTAATCACGACCTCAAATAGTTCCCGTGCGGTGCTACCACCACCACCTTCAGCTACGGGAATTCGCAATGCACCCAACCGAGAACGCCGGATTAATTCAACCACATCAAAAGGCAGGATACGATCGCGCTCGCGCTCACTTGCCCCCAAAGCAATAAAATCAAAAAGCTGCTGGAGTTCCGGCGAGTTTGCTCTCACAGGAGCCGAAAACTGAATTGTGGTATCTGCAAGTTTCTCTGGACTTTTAATCATGAGTTTCTATCTCCAAATATCCTATGAAAAATCTCAAATCCCATAGCGTGGTTTAGACATAGCTGTCCAGAACCTTTGTAGTCGGCACTAAAACTTTACTTTTGTAGCTACAGTATAGTACGATAAATCGATAAAATTATAGTAGTATTTTGTGAGATTATCGTATATGAGGAGAAAAAACAAGGGGATATCTAAATTCTGTATCTATTCAGTTCCTACTTAATTAGGAGATAAAAATGTCACAACCACGCTACGGTATTTGGTTGCCTGTGGGCGGTAACTTTGGCCCTCTCAATACGCCAGATGAACCGATTGATGCTAGTTATGAACGCACGCTAGTATTAGAAGCAGAACGTTTAGGATATGTCACAACCTTAGTAGCACAGCACCTTGCCAACCCCCGCAGTCTAGAGTTAGACCAGTTAGAAACTTGGACAGCTTGTGCAGCGTTGGCTGAAGCTACAGAAAGTATAGAGATTATCGCTGCAATTAAACCTTTATTATTTCATCCAGCCGTTCTAGCCAAGATGTCTTTAGGAATTGATGCTATCAGTCGCGGGCGTTTTGCCATAAACCTCATCAGTGCTTGGTTTCGCCCAGAAATGGAGCGTATTAATATCCCCTTCCCACCTCACGATGAACGTTATCGCTACTCTGGTGAATGGTTGCAGGTTGTTAGAGCTTTGTGGAGTGGTGAGAAGGTAAACTTCGAGGGTGAATATTTCAAAATCCAAGATTTGAGTCTTCGACCCTTTTGTGTTGCTCAACCCTATCCTCGTATTTATCTAGGAGGAGCGTCAGACCCAGCTCAGATTTTAGCAACTCAACAAGCCGATGTTTATTTCATCAATGGTCAGCCAATTGAAGATGTTCGCAAAGTAATTAAACAAGTTTTAAGCCGACCCCGCAACTACCATAAACCAATCCGCTTTGGTCTGTCAGCCTTTGTCATTGCCCGTCCCACAGACGAAGAAGCACAAGCAGAACTAGAACGACTCATGGCACTGCAAAAGCTCGAAGAACAATATAAATTAAATGTTGCTAAAGGAGTTGACTCAGAAGCCGTCATGTTCCAACTCTTCGCCAAAAATCCGGCTGTTGGCGGCAATGGTGGCACAGCCGCAGGATTGGTTGGCAGCTATGATACAGTAGCCGCTCGCGTTGCAGCTTTCGTTGATGTAGGTATCAATACTTTCATGCTGCAATTTAATCCCTTTGTACCAGAGATGACACGTTTTGCCCAAGAAGTTATGCCTCGTGTACGACACTTGCAAAAAGTTGTTTAGTTGTTGACAGAATACGTTGCCCTTCTGGAATTAACTCAAGCTTTCTTAATATTAGTTATTTTGCAATACTTAATGTTTGATTGACTAAATATTAGTATATAATAATTTCGTGATGAACAGTACAGATTTTTTTGTATCTATATGTGTAAGCTGTATCTGCTGAGTAAGATTACTCAATAAATTTGTGGTAACTCGATCGCCAAGCAACAACATTCCTAGTTCTGCTGTGGTATTAACGTTAACATGAGTACCTCAAAGCTTTATGGGAAACAATTTTATCGCTCAGCCATCTCAGAATTTTTGGACGTATGTCAGAAAGCAAGACTGCTGTCGTCTTCTTAACTGATATTAGATGAAAAGGCTCTAAATAAACGCAAATCAGTAAAAAGAAAAAAGCTTATGAGCCAAATACGCAAGTTTCGTTTAGGTGCATTTATTCAAGCCACCGGACATCACGTCTCTGCTTGGCGACACCCCGATTCACAAGCAGATGCTGGTCTGAATTTCGAGCATTACAAGGAAATTACCCAGACTGCCGAACGCGGCTTGTTTGATGCAGTTTTCCTAGCAGATAGCCCAGGAATCTGGGGCGATGCTCCGGAAACTCAGCATCGCAACGGTAAAATCGTCCATTTCGAGCCGGTCACCCTCTTCTCAGCTTTGTCCTTGGTGACTCAAAACATCGGCTTCATCTCGACCGCCTCGACTACCTATGAAGAACCCTACACCCTGGCACGTAAATTTGCCTCCCTGGACTATTTGAGTAAGGGTCGAGCGGGGTGGAATGTAGTCACCACAGGCAATGAGAATGCTGCACGTAATTTCGGACTCGAGCATCACCCGGAACACAGCCAGCGTTATGAACGCGCTGAAGAGTTTGTGGAAGTGGTGAAAGGTCTGTGGGATAGTTGGGAAGACGATGCCTTCATCCGCAACAAAGAATCTGGTGTTTATTTCGATCAGAACAAACTGCATACACTCAACCACAAAGGCAAATATTTTTCTGTAAAAGGTCCTTTGAACGTCGGTCGTCCGCCCCAAGGCTACCCGGTGATCGTTCAAGCTGGAGCCTCGGAATCCGGACGCGATTTGGCTGCACGCACTGCGGAAGTGATCTTTACCGCCAATCAAACCCTAGCCGATGCCCAAGAATTTTATGCTGATGTGAAAGGTAGACTGGGGAAATATGGACGCTCCCCAGACGATCTAAAAATCATGCCTGGTGCTTTCCCGATCGTTGGACGTACCGAAGAAGAAGCTCAGGAGAAGTACGAATTCCTGCAATCGTTGATCCATCCCGATGTAGCCTGGGGTATTTTAAAGAACTATTACAAAAACGTCGATCTGTCGAAATATTCCCTAGATGATGTAGCTCCTGAACTGCCTAGCGACACCAACACCAACAAGAGTCGCCTCAAACTAGTCAGAGATTTGGCTACTCGTGGCACTCTGACACTGCGCCAGTTGTATCTCTCTCTTGCTACCGCACGAGGTCATCGCACCATACTTGGTACTCCGGAAACCATTGCCGATCAACTAGAGGAATGGTTCAACAACGGTGCGGCAGATGGCTTTAATATCATGCCGCCAATCCTGCCCACAGGATTAGATGACTTCGTTACCCTAGTCGTTCCTGTCCTACAGAAACGCGGACTGTTCCGTGTTGAATACGAGGGTAGTACCTTGCGTGAAAACTTGGGACTGCGCCGTCCCGGCAATCGTTTTACCACCAAACAAGTGGATAAGACATTGGTGTTGACGTAAGTAAATTACCTACTCTTGCCTGACAGGTGAGTGTTAGCAAAAACCTATAATTTTTTGAAGGAAAAAAACATGAGTGACTACAGCCGATTGAAAACCTCGCGCTCTGCCGCCGTCAAAGCAACCCTTGATTATCCGGTCATCGACACTGACGTTCACACCAATGATTTTACCCCAGCTCTTGAGGATTACATCGCTAATTACGGCGGCGCAAAACTCGTGGATGAATTACGCAAGGCGGAATCCTCCCGTCTCAACTCAAAGAGCGGTGGTAAAGATTGGTATCAACAAACTCCAGAAGAACGTCATTACAACCGCACAATTCGATCGCCTTGGTGGGCAAGAGTCACTCGCAACACGTTAGATCTCGCCACTTACACCCTCCCAGAACTGTTCTATGAGCGTCAGGCGGAGCAGGGATCGGACTATTCGGTGCTGTTTCCGAACAATGTCCTCGCACCTGCTGGAGCAAGTCAAGAGAACCGTCAGGCACTGCAACGTGCAGTCAATCATTATCATGCTGATATCTACCGTAAATATAGCGATCGCCTAACACCAGTGGCTGGCATCCCTACAACGACTCCGCAAGAAGCCATTGAGGAGCTAGAGTTTGCCGTAAAAACACTGGGATTGAAGGTAATTAATATCGTTGGTGGTGTGAAACGACCAATTAAGGCGATCGCTGAGAAGTATCCGGCAGATAAATTTCCGGAAATTGCCAAGTATGCAAGTTATATCGACTTTTACGGAATAGATAGTGAATACGACTACGATCCCTTCTGGGCTAAAGTCGTCGAACTGGGCGTACCCGTTACCACCCATTACGGTAGTCAAGGATGGACTGGACGCTCTTCCATCAGTAACTACATGAACAACCATATCGGTCACTTTGCTGACGGCTCGCAAGCATTTGCGAAAGCGCTATTCTTTGGCGGTGTGACCAAGCGTTTTCCACAGTTGCGCGTAGGTATGCTAGAAGGTGGTGCAGATTGGGGTGCTCACGTCTACATTCATTTAGTAGATCGCTTCTCCAAGCGCAATCTCAAGGCACTGCAAAACTACAACCCAGACTTGACAAATGCCTCGGAACTGTTCGATCTGTTTGAGCGCTACGGTGGCGAAATTACCCAAGGGTATTCCCTTAACAAAGAGGAATTGACCAAGAGTGTACTGGGTTCTTCCTTCACCCGTCATAGCCGACAGCCAATTGGTAGCGAATTGGAAGATTTTGCAGCGGCTGGAATTGAAACAATTGAGGATATCCGCGATCGCTGGGTAAACAATTTCTTCTTTGGTTCTGAGTCTGACGATCGCACTATAGCAGCAGCATTCAACGACAAAGCCAATCCGTTGGGTGTCAAGATCAACGCGATCTATTCCTCGGATGTTGGTCATTGGGATGTGCCGGATCTTACCGCTCCACTCGCCGAAAGCTGGGATCTCGTGAAAGAAGGCGTCCTGACCGAAGACGACTTCAAGTCCTATGTCTTCGCTAATCCCTACAAGTTTTATACCGAAGCCAACCCAGATTTCTTCAAGGGTACGGCAATTGAATCTAAGGTAGGTAACATCCAATCTAAACAAGTGGACAAGAACCTGGTGGTAGCGTAACTCAAATCTTGCACCAAACCGATAGCCCGCCTAGGCGGGCTATCGGTTTGGTTAAGGGATTTCCAAGAAATAAATTATCCATCTTGTGGGACGGGCGTCCTCGCCCGTCTTATGCTAGTTGCGGGCGGGACGCCCCGCACCACAAGAGAAAGTTGTATATTTTTTTATTTGGAAGTCCCTAATGCGTTTTGCTGATGGTTACACAAAGTTTGTTGTAAAAGATTAACAGGAAGGGTAAAATGCCCATCGGTAATAGCATCACGTAAAAGGCATTATGAATATTAAAATTCTTTGACAAAAAGCCGATAGTTGATACACCTAAAGCTATACCTAATTGTACAAAAATTACAATAATTCCACTCATGGCACTGTGACGAACTTTAGGTAGATAACTAAGCATAATTGAGCAAATAGTTGGATAAATAGAGCCGTAAAAAAAACCTATTATAGAAAAGATTGCAGCTAGCAATATTACATATTGTCTTGGATAACTTGTTAATGACAAAACAGCAAGTGTTAAGATAAAGGCAAAAGCCAAATTAGCAACCTGAATATAAAGCCAAGAAAATTTCTCCTGCAAATAGCCTAATAAAAAACGACCAAGAGCAATGGCTCCAGCGTGAATACTTAAAAAGACAACAGATTGTGACTCAGATAACTTAAAAACTTCCGTATTAAATGTCGGTAACCAAGTTTTGAAACCTAACTCTAGCATTCCATATAGTAAAACGCAAATAACCAAAACCCACAATAAGGGATAATTCAGTAGCATCAATATTTGTGATAAGCTAGGTTTTTCTGATTCTTTATTTACAGCTGTTTCATCTATATTAGTAATTAGTAGTAACAAAAATGCTAGCGTTGTCAATATAGAGATCGTCCAATAAGCATCATACCAATGATACCATTGAATCATCCATGAAAATAATAGTGATCCAACCAATCCTCCAATAATATAAGCTCACTCTACTCTATTCATTAAACCAGTATGCTTTTTCTGCTCGTCGGTAATTAAACCAATGGTTGAATAAACTGAAAGTTTTATGAATGTATGACTTAAACCTGTAAGAGCAAACAGGATGGGTACAGCCCAAAAATCTCTGACTGTTGCCATGAGTACACTAGCTGTGGTTAAACCTATTAAACCAAGTAGCATTGAATTCTTATAACCTAATTTCACAACATAGGAACTTCCTAAAGAGATGACTATGACGAAAATACTTTTGAAATTGATTAAATTTCCAGCTATAACTTCGTCAACACCATTGTTAACAACTAACTGAAGAATAACAATACTCAAACTACTTGTAAAAATAGAAAGTACGAAGTAGTTTAAGTATAATATTGTTTGAATTTTAAAAGTTGGCATCGACTCTGTCCTTGAAATTTTATGGAATCGCACCCTGTAGCAGACAAACGCAGATAAATCTGTACTTCATTCTAGTGAGAACCGCTGTATTAATGTTCGCGAGCGCTTATAACCAAGCGCGATCGTATTGTACGGGCCAAACTTTATCTTGTCCTAACTTTTTAGCAGCGTCGGATGCCCAGTAAGGATTGCGTAAAAACTCTCTCCCTATTAAAACAATATCAGCTTGACCCGTGCGGATAATATGGTCGGCTTGTTCTGCTGTTGTAATCAAACCTACAGCCCCAGTTAAGATATTTGCTTCATTGCGGATTCTGGAAGCAAATTGAGTTTGATAACCAAGTCCAAAGGGGATTTTTACGTTTGGTAAAGTACCGCCACTCGAGCAATCAATTAAGTCTACGCCTAGTGACTTGAGTTTGTCTGTAAGCGCGATACTTTGCTCGATCTCCCAACCATTCTCAGCCCAATCAGTTGCTGATATTCGTACCCACAAGGGGTAACCTTCTGGTATAACTGCTCGTATCGTTCGCGAAGCGCAAGCCGTACCCGGCTTATCGCACAATGTCTCTCAGAAGACGAGTCCGGTTTTCAAAACTACCTCCATAGTCATCGTCGCGGTGGTTACTCAGAGGTGAGAGGAACTGGTGTAAGAGGTAGCCGTGAGCAGCGTGAATTTCAATTACCTTGAACCCTGCTTCAACAGAACGTTTGGCGGCTTGTACGAAAGCTGTGGTAATTTCTTGAATACCAACAGTATCTAAAGCTTCAGGAACGGGATGATTTTCATTAAAAGCGTTCGCGAAGCGCAAGCTGTACCCAGCTTATCGCACTACTAGAAACCACAGGATGCCAACCACCATTTGATTCATCTAAAATTTTTCGCTCCAACCAAGGTGCTGCTGTGCTCGCTTTTCTCCCTGCGTGAGCGAGTTGAATGCCCGCGTTCGCGAAGCGCAAGCCGTACCCGGCTTATCGCACCCAAGTTATGAATTACTGTCACAATTTTAGCAAGCTCTTCAATATGTCCGTCAGACCAAATCCCTAAATCTTGTGGACTTATGCGTCCGCGTGGTTCCACTGCTGCTGCTTCTGTCAAGACTATACCCGCACCACCAACTGCACGACTTGCCTGATGAACCAAATGCCAATCATTAGCATAACCATCTGTACTGGAATATTGACACATCGGTGAGACAGCAATGCGATTGGGAAAAGTGACTGTACCAATAGTGAGTGGTTCAAATAAATGTGCCATCTTTATCTTTCCTAACTATTTGCCCACATTGTTCATTTCTTTGAGGATAACTCTTACTGCACTTGGTGGACATTGCCCGCTCTACGTATATTTCACAAATCAAATAGGATAATTATATTTAGTATATCTAATTATTAGTTATAAATATTTTTAGCTTTACATATATTTTGTTTGCAAAGAGGTTATCTTCTATCTATATCTTATGTAAAAATACTAAACTAATCACTCATTAATCGTTCGATGCAGTTTTCCTAGCAGATAGTCCAGGAGTCTGGGGCGATGCTCCGGAAACTCTTTTGCCACCAAACAAGTGGAGAAGACATTCGTGTTGGCGTAAGGTTTCATAGATAGCCCTTAATGTCTTTCCTTTGGTTTTGTTATAAGAAAACAATTTGAGAAACTTATGAGGGATACAAATTACAGAACGATCTCTGCTCTGACTACAGAAGCATCTTGGGCACGATAAATTTGAAAGCCAAGTTTTTCACACACCCTTTGCATTGCCCCGTTATCGCTCAGAATCTCCGCACAGATGCGCTCGAGGTGTTCGTCACGACCTACTTGCAGCAATTGTTGTAATAACTGAGTCCCTAATCCGCGACACTGAAAGCGATCGCTAACTAGCATGGCAAATTCAGCTGCGTTTGTGCCGTGCAATTTGCTCAATCGCCCGACTGCAAGAATTTCATGTTGTTCGGTTTGCGGATTTCTGTAGTCGGCTATCAGTGCCATCTCGCGATCGTAGTCGATGAAACATATACGAGTTAATCGTTCGTGGGCAACTCGTTGACTGAGTTTAATTAAGTGAAAGTAACGAAAATAGACGCTTTCCTCCGATAATGTCTGATGAAACTGAATCATCAGCGGTTCGTCTTCGGGACGGATGCCCAAGCAGTTAGGGCCAATTAAGCGTAGTTTGCTACGACGCAAATGCTGTAATAATTGCTGTTCTAATTCCGCCCCGCGATCGCCTGCTTCATTAAAGCCAGCCGAAATCACGATCGCCCCTTTTACTCCAGCATCTACACATTCGCCAATGACACTGGGAACTGTGGGTGCAGGTGTGATTACAATCGCTAAATCTACTGGTTCTGGCACAGCAGCAATATTAGGGTAAGCTTTAATACCAAGGACGCTGTGACGTTTCGGGTTAACTGGAAAAACCGTTCCCCCAAATGGATGGCTGATGAGATTCCAGAGGACGGTTCTACCCACACTACCTTCATGTTCGCTAGCACCAATCACGGCGATGCTTTGGGGAGCAAAGATTGCGTCTAAGGGTTGATGTTCGGAACGTAAAATATCGTAGGCGCGATCGCTTCCCAATTGCGTTGTCTTTTGCATAGTTAGCTCCTTAGCTCCAGCTTCAACTTATCGAAAGTATTTGAGGATTTTGTGAAGATTGCGAGTTAAAAATCATCTCACCCCGATTTGTACTTCACAAGTTCCTCAAAAATTTTTCCTAATTTGATACCAAGGAATTGAATTAGCGCAAGCATTTCAACACCGGAAACGATTGGTTTGACTAGCTTCGTAAACTAATGAATGCAGCCATGAACTCACATCATCCGATTTGGTCACTTACACCTGAAGAAGTCTACAACAACTTAACAACGACTCTCCAAGGGTTGAGTGAGGTTGAAGCTAATTTACGCATCAAACAATATGGTTACAACGAATTACCCAAACCGCAAACACGCCCTTTAATACTGCGCTTCATCGACCAATTAACTCATTTCATGGCATTTTTATTATGGGTGGCAGGAATTTTAGCTTTTATTTCCCAAAACCCTGAATTAGGTTGGGCAATCTGGGCGGTAATTTGGATTAATGCGATTTTCAGTTTTTGGCAGGAGTTTCAAGCAGAAAAAGCATTATCTGCATTAAAACAGGTATTACCTGCTCAAGTGAAAGTTTATCGTGATGGTGGGCTGTGTCTCATACCTGCACGGGAGTTAGTTCCAGGTGATGTGATTCAGTTAGAGGAGGGAGATAAAATCTCTGCCGATGCGCGACTGGTCGAAAGCCAGTCTTTTTATGTGGATGTTTCCGTTCTGACTGGGGAGTCGCTACCTGTTCAGCGATCGCCTGAACCCGTTGCTTCGGAAAATATACGTGCCTCGGATGCTGCTAACTTAGTATTTGCTGGTTCCACTGTTGCCGCCGGTCGGGGACTTGCAGTCGTTTATGCTACGGGCACGCATACGGAGTTTGGTCAAGTTGCACATCTGACAGCAAATGTTAAGCGCGAACCCAGTACCTTAGAAGTGCAAATATCGGCGTTGCATAATATAGGGAGGAATTGAGGTGTTATACTATGCATTGTCCACACTGTGAGTCTACTCAGATTAGAAA
>NZ_BAACAP010000195.1:0-70237 GCF_045865695.1 Scytonema hankhaensis NUACC26 | reverse complement strand
TTACAACAGTTTGTTTACTCTGCACGCCACAATCCACAAGAAAATCATGATTGTGGCGTGCAGAGTAAACAAACTGTTGTAAACCTCTGGGGTGACAAAATCTACCTCTGGGGTTCGCAATTCGGTACGAACCAAGTCAGCCATTACGCCACCAATACAGTAAAAGATAAAGGTGGTAACCAAGTATTGAATGGCTATTACTTTATGGTCGGTGTTAAAGGAAAAGTAATCTCGCCAGTTTCTTTGCCCTGGTTCTTCTATCCGGGCTGGAATATTGGCTTTTTCTTGAATTTGCGCTTGTGTCATAGGAAGTATGTTTGTTTGTCATTTGTCATTTGTCCGTTATCATTTGTCCGTTGTCATTTGTCTTTTGTGTTTTACTAATGACTAATGACTAATGACCAATGACCAATGACCAATAACTAATTGTGAATTTGATGTAACAACTCGGGTTGAATTCCCATGTTATGAGTGTAAGGAGTGAGGAATTCAGAAGGAGATAATTCAGCAGGATTGACAGCAACTGCTTTGTTGAGATCTTCATTGCTAGCAACTTGCTGTTCTTGCAGCCATTGCTGGAACTCTTCTGGCTTTTGCACAACAACTTGCGACCTCATTGCACCATGGTAGGGACCACAAAGTTCAGCACAAATAAGCGGATAAGTACCTTCTTTGCTAGGTGTAAAACGAAGCTCGCTTTGTCTGCCGGGGATCGCATCTTGTTTTAAGCGGAATTCTGGTACCCAAAAAGCGTGGAGAACGTCGTTAGCAGAAATATTTACTTGGACTTCACGTCCTACAGGAACGTGCAATTCACCAGTGGTAATTCCGGTGTCTGGGTAGGTAAAAATCCAAGCATACTGCAAACCTGTAACATTAACAACAAGCGCAGGTGGTTTACCTTCATTTTCGGGTGTTGGTCCGATTGTAGGAGCAACACTTCCTACACCAGGTGCATTCCGGAGTTGAGGAATTTGGTCTGAATTGCGAACTTCTGCTGTGGCTGGATCTTGCATTACCTCAGCAGCTTTTTTCTGGTTTGTATTGGGTTCAGTGCTTGGGGGTGTATCTGATAGAGTTGCTGCTATTGCTGCTCCTGGCATTTTCATTGCTTGTGGAGTGACAGGAGCGTCGTGAACGGCATGGGGATTAAAACCACCCATTTCATTATAAACATCAAAGCTGTAAACAGATATACCAATAACGATAAGAGCGGGAATAGCTGTCCACAGGATTTCTAACGGCACATTTCCATATACTGGAGGACCATCTGAATTATCGCCTACACGACGGCGGTATTTAATGACAGAGTATATTAGAACACCTTCAACCACGAGGAAAATACCAACGGATACGGTCATCATCGCGTTGAACAAACCGTCTACTAAAGATGCTTCCTCTGAGGCTGCTGTTGGCAGGAGTCCATGATTTGTTCCAAACCACAGGCTGACTAGGGTCAACACTATGCCAATGAGTAACGTCCAGATTGTACTTGGAATTTTCACGGGTTTCTATGTTAGTGACTTTACGTTGGACTGAGCAGCATACTCACTTACTACACTAGTTCAGCCTAAGTGAGATGACGGGCAAGAGCCTAAAATTTTTATTAATTTTTAGTCTCTCTTTTTAATTATGAATAGAAAGCCGTCGTTAGATGTGCCAAAGGATGGATGTCAGCAAAGGGCAGAAATTTCAAGGATTTAAAGTGAATATTATCAATACAACGCCTGACAATTTGAAAAATCCCTAAAGCTTCAGGCAAAAAGTGACTATTGGATTCACAGTATAGTCAGAGCCGATCGCATCCCTAAATTTGTACGCTAGGGTGGAGATGGGTCAGGAATCTGCTGGAAATTTGGAGAAATACTCCAAACAAAAGCAATTGTCCGTTCAGTACTGACACTTATCACAAAATCTTGGAATCTCAATAACTCCAAAAAGTGGCCAAAAGGTATCATTCATGAGCGAATTTGTCCTAAAACAACAAAATACAACAACTGCGCCCCAACAGGTGCCACAGGAACGAATTCGTCGCTTGGTGTGGAAACTGTGTGCTGCTACCTTGATTTTGATGGCAATAGGTAGTGCTACCCGCGTGATGAATGCTGGGTTGGCTTGTCCTGATTGGCCTTTGTGCTACGGAGAACTGGTGCCAACCAAGCAGATGAATTTTCAAGTATTCTTGGAGTGGTTTCACAGGCTAGATGCAGCTTTAATTGGGATTGGCGCGATCGCACTTGCGGCAATATCCTGGTGGTACCGTCAATTCCTACCTCGCTGGCTTCCTTGGGCATCGACATTTGCCTTATTTCTCATTGTTTTTCAAGGAGTCCTGGGCGGACTAACCGTAACAGAACTTTTGCGGTTTGATATTGTCACCGCCCACTTGGGAACAGCACTGTTGTTTTTTATCACTCTGCTGGTTATTGGCAGTACACTCACTCCCTTTCAAGGGACTGGAACTGTTGGTCATTTACCATGGGTAGGCTTAAGCGCTGCTATTTTGGTGTACCTACAAAGTATATTAGGTGCCTTGGTAGGCTCTCGTTGGGCTTTACACCAGTGTTTTGGAGGTTCCCAACTGTGTACTGTAATGTACAGCCATATTATTGGCGTGGTACCGCCAACAGTAGCAACATTGACAGTTGTTTTTCTCTCTTGGCGAACACCAGCATTGCATCCAACTTTACGGCGATTGGCAAACATAGCTGGTGGATTACTCATCATACAACTTTTGTTAGGAGTCGCAACATTTCGGTTGCACCTTCAAGTTGAACCACTTACAGTCTCTCACCAAGCTGTAGGAGCTTGTTTACTGGGTAGTTTGGTGGTTTTCACAGTTTTAGCACTCCGCGACTGGGCTAGTAGCCGTGGGATCGACTCTTACCCGGAGAGTGCCAACGCAAACCCTACAAACTAAGTTGAAACATAAGGAAATAGTGCCAAAATGATCGAGACTAATGTCTCTCGCCACCACCAAACATTTCTAGAGGTTATTCATAGCTATTACCAGCTAACAAAACCCAGGATCATTCCCTTATTACTCATTACGACAGCTGGAAGTATGTGGATAGCAGCTAAAGGGGAAGTCAACCCATTGCTGTTGCTAGTCACGCTCGCTGGTGGTACTTTGGCAGCCGCAAGCGCCCAAGTTATTAACTGCGTTTATGACCGAGACATAGACTATGACATGGAGAGGACGCGCCATCGCCCTCTCCCTTCTGGTAAAGTACAGCCCCGCGATGCTTTAATTTTTGCTCTCGCACTCGCTGTTATCTCTTTCACATTACTTTCCGTGTTTGCTAACTTACTAGCCGCCTTGCTAGCAATGTCTGGTATTGTATTTTACGTACTGATTTATACGCATTTACTCAAGCGTCACAGTACCCAAAACATTGTTATCGGTGGTGCGGCGGGTGCAATTCCTGCACTAGTCGGTTGGGCGTCGGTAACTGGTACATTAAGTTGGTCTGCTTGGCTGATCTTTGGGATCGTCTTCTTGTGGACACCGCCTCACTTTTGGTCCCTTGCTTTGATGATTCGAGATGACTATGCAAAGGTTGGCATCCCAATGCTTCCCGTAGTTGCTGGCACAAAACCAACAGTGCAGCAAATTTGGTACTACACTCTAGTTACCGTAGCCGCAACACTGTTGCTAGTTTATCCTCTACACCAAAGTGGAACAGTGTATGCAGTCATTGCCCTTTGGCTGGGAGTCATATTTATACACAAAGCTTGGCAATTGTTGCACAATCCTGAAGACCGTACATTAGCGAAAGGATTGTTTCTCTACTCCATTTCTTACATGATGCTGTTATGTCTTGGCATGGTTGTTGATAGTTTGCCCGTTACGCATCATGTTATTAATGCTGTTGTAAATAAGCTGCATCTACTTGTAGGGTAAAACTTGAGTGGGAATTTAAGAGCGATCGCACTTCAATTTTTGGGCGTGCGATCGTTCTTGCTGTCATGATTTTTAGCGTTAAACTAGAAAAAACAAAATTCTTTTAATATCATGGCTCATTTAAATCTACGTCACCCTGAAAATATTAATGGCGATTTTTATGTCGATACAAGCTGTATAGATTGCGATACCTGCCGTTGGATGGCTCCATCTGTATATATAGACGTTGGAGAACAGTCAGCAGTTTATCATCAACCAACTAACGAAAAGGAAAGATTGGCAGCACTTCAAGCTCTGTTATCTTGTCCAACTCATTCTATTGGTACAGTTGAAACGCCTCAAGATATCAAAATTGCTCAACTCAGTTTTCCAATTCCAATTGAAGATAACGTCTATCATTGCGGCTATCATTCGGAAAAATCTTATGGAGGTGCTAGTTACTTTATTCAACTTCCTGAAGGTAATGTTTTAGTCGATTCTCCCCAATTTGTACCTCCTTTAGTCAAACGATTGGAAAAAATAGGCGGAATTCGCTATATGTACCTAACTCATAAAGATGATGTAGCCGATCATCAAAAATTTGCCGACCATTTTAAGTGCGATCGCATTCTCCACTCAGAAGATATTACTTCAGGGACTCGTAGTGTAGAAATACAGCTAACAGGTTTAGATCCTTTTTTACTAACTCCCGATTTATTGATTATTCCCGTTCCCGGTCATACTGAAGGACACACTGTTTTACTATACAAAAACAAATTTCTTTTTACTGGCGACCATTTGGCTTGGTCGGATGACCTCAAACAGCTAGAAGCCTTTCGAGATTACAATTGGTACTCTTGGTCAGAACAAATTAAATCCATGCGCCAACTTGCAAATTACTCATTTGAATGGGTTTTACCCGGTCATGGGCGGAGATACCACGCCGATCCTGATACTATGCGCGAGCAAATGAATAAGTGTATTGCTTTTATGACTGGGAACTAGGGACTGGGGACTGGAAACTGGTTTCCCAGTACCGATTTACCAATCTCCAGTCCTTCTAATTGGAGCGAGTCGAGCCCTATAACTTAATCTCTCTCCATATTTGAGCAGAGGCAAAACGACTTAGATGTTTGACGTTAGTGGTAGCTATAACGATGTAGCGACTGGGAAATTCTTCTTTCAGTATCTCCCACTGAGCGCAGATGATAATGTCAACATCAAGGGTCTTATCATCAGCTGTTGACATTCCTTGAAGGCGAGCTGATGCCCACAGTGAAGCGGATTGTGTTAACAGTAAGGGTGAAACAGGTAAAAAAGTTATTAATTCTTTCAGTTCATCTAAATTTTTAATACTATTAAGATGAGGCTTGCGATTATTTTCTAGAATTAGATTTCTCCTAACTTCATAATCACATAAGTCAGAAGAACAAACATAAACTCCTTGAGAAAGTAGTCTATATAACCATTGCTCACAATCACTTACTTCGCCTACTTTAGTGGGGTTAGCAAGAATTCCTAATACCCCTGAGTCTATAAAAACTATCACGATCGCGAATATAATTTCTGACCTGGAAGTCGCTCTGCATCAATTCTCAGCTTAAATTCTTCAAATAATTCTTCTCGCTCCTTGGATTCTTCTTCAGACATATTTTGATGACGTTCTATACGTTTAGCTAAAAGAGCGATCGCTTTTTGATTTTTCCGTAACTGCTCGTCTTTATCCCAAGTTGAATGTGTGGCAGTAATTTTTCCTTTGAAATCTAATTGCAAAATTTGCTTCAACGCGCTAGCATCTGGTGCTTCTAAATAAACTGGGTTGGAATACCCCTCTAAAATAAGCTCATAATCCTGGTTACTGGTATTAGTTGGAATCAATGCAACAAAACGAACTATATTCAATATTTTCCCGCTTGGGAGTTCTACTATGTTGTTCATGCACGCAAAATACATTAGCTATCTGCTCACTAGTTTACCAAAACGATGCATTCCTGACTCGCGATCGCTGCTATTGGGCTAAGTATAATCGCTCAGCTAATCGACTCAAGAGCAGTTCCTCAGCGACAGCAATAAAGTACCAGAGATCTGTCAATTTCAATTTTTTGATATTTTAAAAGTATCAATTTTGAACAAATATATATTGGACATCTTAAAAGAGTCTACGTATGATGCTTCTATAAGCGCAAACGATTTGCGATCGCCGCATAAATATAGCCACTTATTTTGCGATAATCACAAAACAAATGCATCATAGGGAAGATGACAGCACTGGGGGTAGTAAAATGTTAGAGAATTTTAGAAGCCAAGTTGTTACACAGGGAGTGCAGCGATCGCCAAATAGATCGATGCTGCGTGCTGTTGGTTTTAAAGATGAGGATTTCACCAAAGCTATTGTTGGTGTTGCCAATGGCTACAGTACTATTACCCCCTGTAACATGGGAATTAATAAGCTGGCGGAACGAGCAGAAGCGGGAGTCCGAAGCGCTGGAGCCATGCCACAACTCTTTGGCACAATCACCATCAGCGATGGTATTTCTATGGGAACAGAGGGAATGAAATATTCCCTAGTATCGAGGGAAGTCATTGCTGATTCCATAGAAACCGCTTGTAACGGACAAAGTATGGATGGTGTCTTGGCAATTGGCGGTTGCGATAAGAATATGCCAGGAGCAATGATTGCTATTGCTCGCATGAACATTCCTGCCATCTTTGTTTATGGAGGAACTATCAAACCCGGACACTATAACGGAACCGATTTAACAGTTGTCAGTGTTTTTGAAGCGGTGGGGCAATACGTCGCTGATAAAATAGACGAAAATCATTTCATGGAAGTGGAGCGCAGAGCTTGTCCTGGGGCTGGATCTTGCGGTGGTATGTATACAGCAAATACCATGTCTAGTGCCATTGAAGCCATGGGTATGAGCTTGCCTTATTCTTCTACAATGGCAGCAGAAGATGAAGAAAAAGCTGATAGTACGGAAAAGTCTGCCTTTTTCCTAGTAGAAGCCATCCGCAAGCAAATTTTACCCAGCCAAATTATTACCCGCAAATCCATAGAAAATGCTATTTCTGTCATTATGGCAGTTGGTGGTTCTACAAATGCGGTGTTACATTTGCTGGCAATTACTCGTGCTATGGGTGTGGAACTTTCTTTAGATGATTTTGAAACGATTCGCGCTCGCGTTCCCGTACTGTGCGATCTAAAACCGAGTGGACGGTATGTAGCAACAGACTTGCACAAAGTCGGTGGAATTCCGCAAGTGATGAAAATGTTACTCGCACACGGGTTACTCCACGGTGACTGCCTGACTATCACTGGAAAAACAGTGGCAGAAGTTCTCGAAGAAGTTTCTGAAGAACCACCAGCCAATCAAGATGTTATCCGTCCTTGGAACAATCCCATGTATCAACAAGGACACCTGGCTATCTTAAGAGGGAACTTAGCAACAGAAGGTTCTGTAGCAAAAATTACCGGAGTGAAGAAGCCAAAAATAACCGGACCAGCAAGGGTTTTTGAATCGGAAGAATCCTGCTTGGATGCAATTCTAGAAAAGAAAATTAACCCAGGAGATGTTCTTGTTATCCGCTACGAAGGACCCAAAGGTGGACCGGGAATGCGGGAAATGCTTGCTCCAACTTCAGCTTTGATTGGTGCTGGCTTGGGGGATTCCGTTGGGTTGATTACCGATGGACGCTTCTCTGGTGGGACTTACGGTATGGTTGTCGGTCACGTTGCACCAGAAGCAGCTGTTGGGGGTGCGATCGCTCTAGTGGAAGAAGGGGATACGATTACAATTGACGCCCATGGTCGTTTGCTGCACTTGCACCTGTCTGATGAAGAATTGGCACAGCGACGAGCTAATTGGCAAGCACCTCCACCCCGTTACACAACTGGCGTGTTAGCAAAGTATGCCAAGTTGGTTTCTTCTTGCAGTTTGGGTGCTGTTACAGATTTGAATTTGTTTTAAGCCCCCAATACAGGGAGTAGGGAGTAGGGGATACCTCGTTCCCAGGCTCAGCCTGGGAATGCAGTCAGCGAGGCTCCGCCTCGCTTAGTTGGTTGAGCTAAGAGGTATATTACGATTAATTGCCCTGATGCAGTTCAATAAACAACTAGAGCTTCAATGATTGGGTCACCTTTTTTCCAAATTGCTCGATTGATAGGGCTGGGTTGATTGCTAGGCATGACATTTCTTACGGAACCAGACAAACTCTATCTTCTCCGACGTTTTGAATTTTTGAAAATATAACTCCTCTGGAATTTTTAATTAGTTCGGAAATGATGTTTGTATCTAACAAGTATAAATAACTCATTTTTAAAGTTCAATATTATCTAAGGGTAACAATCCTTCGTCCACATCAGCAAAGTCTTCATCCAATGGTTCAAGAGTAGAAAGGGTTGCAAGGAGAGATTTTTTCTGAATAGGGGAAATAATGGCAAAGGGGACACCATTTTGTATAACAGTAAGCGTTTCACCTGTTTTTTGAGCTTGGTTAATTAGGTTTTGAACGGTTTCGGGAAGTTCTGCAAGGGAGATTTGTTTCATAGTGGTTGTTGAGGTTAAGAGATGGGAGTTTGTTGCACCTCTATTCTACCTGTAACGGAGATTTGTAAATTTGATTCAGCCTGAAAAAATCATCCTAATGAGGCATGAAAGCCATGCTACCTAATCGACCATGATTTAGACAGTTATTCAGTGTCCAAATAATCTTAGTAACTCCCAAGTTAAGCAGATGAATACAGTGTACGATGCGATCGTTATAGGTGGTGGGATAGCTGGTGCTTCATTGGCATACCATCTTGTTTGCCAAGGGATTAAAACCCTGTTGTTTGACCAACAAGATCGGGATGTGTATAATGCAATTCATGGAGAATTTATCAGACTGACGAGAATTATGGAAATCACAAAAATCTCCGATGAAGGACAAGTAATAATTCCCGAACCATTGCGGAAGTCTCATGGTTGGGAAGCGGGGCAAGAACTGATAGCAATTGATATGGGTGACGGAATTCTTTTGAAACCAAAAAAACCTTTTTTAGAAACTACATTGGATGATGTTGCTGGATGTTTAAAATATCAAGGCACACCAAAAACTCTTGAAGAAATGGAAGATGCTATTCGCCAGGGTATAGAGGAATCTTGGTATGGTGGCAGTTGATACAAATATAGTTGTACGTTTTTTGATTCAAGATGACCAATTACAATATCACAAGAGTCTAGAAATTTTTCAAACACAAGATGTTTTTATAGCTGATACTGTAATTCTAGAAACTGAATGGGTACTTAGATTTACCTATAAATTGAACCCTGTCAAGATTTGTGAAGCTTTAAGAAAACTTTTTGGCTTACCAAATGTTTATCTTAATAACGCAAATTTGGTTGCTCAATCGCTGCAATGGCATGAAGCTGGCTTAGATTTTGCGGATGCTTTTCACCTTGCCAATAGTCAAAATCATACACAATTTTATACTTTTGATGAGAAGGTTAAGCATGGGAGGTATATTACTACTGGCACTCACGACTTAAGATTAATTGCCCTGATGCAGTTCGATAAACACCTTGAGCTTCAATGATTGGATCGCCTTTTTTCCAAATTTCTCGATTGATGGGGCTAAATTGATTGCTAGGTGTGACATTTCTTATGGAGCCAGTTGCGTAATTTGGTACTGATACATCCCCCATTCCGCACCCTAGCTGTCACAAGCGGTAATTACTGAATGAAATCTTGAAAAAAAGAATAAAACTATACTGTTTTTCTTATAAAAACAGGTGAAGGAGTGTGAAAACTGGAACAGAACGCATCCAAGTCATTCTCAATTATTAGCAATAAGGCAGACACAGATTTTCTGCCGTAATTGATAGATAAATTACTATAGTGCTTTAAAGAAATTGATGATTTTACTAATATATAAGACTCACAAAAAAATTATTAGACATAATAATTTAAAGCTATTTTTCTCCAAAAAAATAGCTCTTTATTAGAGAAATTATAAATTTTCAAAATTTAATTATGTGACTAATCGATAATAACGCTGGCAGTTTTCAGGCAGTAGATTCAGAATAAAGTTTCTCTCTTGATTCCAATTGGAAACTTGTTTTTCTTCATGAAAAGTCACGAGATGAATTGATTGGAAACATTGGAATATCCACTTTAGTGTAGGATTGTCTACGGGTTGACCCAGCTGATTTTTAACAGTTAATCCTGACTCATATAAAGCCAGCCGTATTTGTCGTTGCGCTAACTTATAGACTAACAAGCATAAACCCATTATCATTGCTAATGCTTCAATTCTTTCCGGTCTTTTAAGATCAACACTATTTGCAAAAAACGATGGGTCTTTGAGAAAAGCAAATCCTCTCTCGCATGACTGCTGTGCTTTATAATGGTAAATCATAGTGCTATTGCCAAGCTGATTTGACTCTAGAACATTTGTCGCAATGATAAATCTCCCAGCACTGAGAGAATCTTGATTAATTTTATTTTCATCCTTCGTAATTGTTGCTGATATTTGATAAACATCTGACGGGATTTCCACTCCTTGTGCTTTTGGTGTTATTACAGTCACTTGATGTTTCTCAATTTGATGATATTTGAACTTTTGGGAAAGTTTTGATAATGCTTTAACCGCATCCGCTTCACAAGCCAATTTTTCGGCAGCTAACTTCTTCAATTCGCTCCGAGCTTTTTCTTCAGCTTTCAGAATTCTTTGTGAGAGCTTACGTAAATCTACTTCTCTTCTTTCTTGGCTTTGTACAACTAGCCACCTCTGTTTTATCCCACCATAATCACTTTCAGTAGCGACAAATGAATATCCTTTTAATTCGCTTTCAATGAATTTTGATTCTGGTAGTGTTGAGACTAAAGATTGTGCCGATTTTAGGCTTAACGGCACTCTACATAACCATTTCATCTGCGACATAAGTTGTAGATTGGCTTCTGTATATAAAGCACAATCTGCCACTATTAAACTATCTAATTGGATTTGCTTTTTATACTCAGTAGCTATTTCTCCAAAGTACGAAGAATCTACTCTATTTCCAGATGCTGTTTTAAAAAACCAGGGGATATCTGCATCTCCCGTACAAATTAATTCTATGAAAAACTGTTTTAAATCTGGTCTATGATCTCGCGAGTATCCATAGGTAATATTTATCGCCTGTTTGGATTTTAACTGTGATTCTTCTGGCTCGGATTCGGATTCATTTTTGGAATTCTCAAATATGACTTCTGGTAAAGGTGTTTTATATTCTCCATGTACGTGGATTGATGATGAGTCTAAGTGTGATGTTGTTATCTGTATTTTAAACTTCTTGACAACATTTAAACTAATTGCTAAGAATATTGTTTCTAATCCTTTCAAAAACATTTTATCCATGACTCTGCCGAGTTTATCATCATTTAAATATTCGGCTTTGACTCCCTCACCTATTAAATGCTCACAAGGGATTGATTCAAAAAATTTGGGAAACATATATAAAGGTTGAGAAACAAATCCTAATCCATTTAAAATCATGGCTTTCACAACATGACCCGCACTTACCTTTTCATCTTCTTCTTTTCCCAATGTATCATTGATAATTTCTACTAATCCAATGGCGTCTACTATTCCTGCTACTATCCCTAAATGGTCTATATTTTGTATAGACATCTCTTCAACATTAAACATAATACCAGAATTCTCCTCAGCAATTCTGGTTTGATTTTTATACATTTCTTTTGAGAAAACTTAAATTTTTCTATTTCTTTTATTTTCTTGACTCAATTCTTAAAGGAATTGACTTTAGTACTACAACGAGAGATCGAATTTGGTGCGATCGCGAACCATTGTTCTGTAAGTTTTTGAGCGCTCACCCCAAACTGGAATCAGCGCCTGCAATCTTAATTGCTTCGTCAAAGTCTCGTTGTAGTACTAGAGCACCAATTCAGTAAAAGTGCTTGACGTAAAACGCAAAATATGGAGGTTATTAAAATCGGCGATTTTGGCGTTATGTTTTAATGCCATCGCTAAAAACCGAACCCAAATATTTAGTCCAAAATCAGCGTTTTTCCACTACACACATAATATCGTTTTTGTCAACGTATATTAATGGACTGGCGCTCTAGCTTGACAATGGGAATATTTATCCCCCAAATAGGGATTTTAATGCTATCTTTTCTCAATAGTTTGATTACATTCTTTTCTTGACTTAGTTATTTTGTACTATTTTTTTGAGAGTTTTTTGTCTGTGACAGTTAGGGTGCGGAAGGGGGGTTTAAGATTCGGATGCCTTCATTCCGTATATTCAGCGCTGCATTCTCATCTCTGTCGTGACAAGTTTTACAGGATGGGCATTCCCATTCCCTGATATCCAAGGTTAATTTGTCAACAACATGACCGCAATTTGAACACATCTTAGAACTGGGGAAAAATCTGTCAATCTCTATTAGTTGACCACCTTTACGTTTCAGCTTGTAGTCAAGAAAATTGACAAACATTCCCCAACCTGCATCCGAAATTGATTTGGATAACTTACGGTTCCGTACCAGCCCCTTTACGTTGAGGTTTTCAACTGTAATGATTTCGCTTTCATCAACAAGCTTTCTTGATACTTTATGCAGAAAGTCTTGACGGGAATTTGATACTTTTTCGTGAACTTTCGCTACCAGTTTTTTAGCTTTAGCGCGAGACTTACTACCTTTCTTTTTACGCGCTAGCTTCTGTTGCTTCCTAGCTAGATTTTTCTCATGTTTCTTAATATGCTTGAGATTTGAATATTTTGTAACCTCTGTACCATCATGTACAATTGCAAAGTCTTTAATCCCAAGGTCAATACCAAGAACCTTATCGTCTATGAATTGATTTTCACCATCTTCTGTCTCACACAGAATAGACGCAAAGTACTTGTCTGTAGGTGTTTTACTGATAGTAACAGTCTTGATAACTCCCTTAATTTCTCTGTGAAAAACAGCTTTAACTATTCCAATCTTAGGAATGTTTAAGCAATCTTCAATGACCCGAAGATTTTGAGGATACTGAATTGATTGCCTGTGATGCTTAGACTTAAACTGAGGAAAACCTGCTCTTCCTTCAAAAAAGTTTGTGTATGCTTTATTTAAATTGATGGCAACACACTGTAGGACAGAAGAGTAGCAATCAGTTTTTAACCAAGGATGCTCAATCTTTAATTGCGGCAGCATCCCTTTGTAAGTCTTCATCGGTAATGATTTACCTGTTTGTTCATAGTGCTGAATACAAGCATTTAAAGAATAATTCCAGTACCATCTTGCACAGCCAAAAGACTTGGCGAATGCTTCTTCTTGTTCAGTTGTTGGGTACAACCTTACTTTGATTGCATTCAACACTTTAATCACCTCCTTTAAATGAGTGTTGCTATAATAGACTATAGTGATTGTAACAACATTCGCTGAAAAAGTTGTGAAAAATGATTTCTTCTCAATCATGTCGGTCAATCAGTGACTTAAAAGCCCATCTCGTACTGACAACCAAATATCGACGCCAAGCCATTACTGGCGAGATGTTGAAACGTTTGCACGTTATCCTTGAAGACTTGTTGGTTAAGTGGGATTGTAAACTAGTTGAGTTTAATGGTGAATCTGACCATGTACACGTGCTGTTTCAGTATCATCCAGATTTGCAATTAAGCACGCTGGTCGGAAATATTAAATCAACAACCTCCCGTAGACTCAGGCAAGAATTTGCAGAACATCTGAGCCGATTCTATTCTAAAGATGTTTTTTGGAACGGGTCTTACTTTATCGCTAGTTGCGGTGGCGTGACCATCTCAACCTTAAAACAGTATATTGAAGCCCAAGACAGTCCAAAGATTTGCCCGGTCATTCATCCCACACTTCCCCTTCGGGGTAAGATGTGGGGCTTCTGACCGATTAAGCTAAATTATGGAAATCACAAAAATCTCCGATGAAGGACAAGTAATAATTCCCGAACCATTGCGGAAGTCTCATGGTTGGGAAGCGGGACAAGAACTGATAGCAATTGATATGGGTGACGGAATTCTTTTGAAACCAAAAAAACCTTTTTCCCTTTCCTGCCTTACTATACGAATTCAAAAGCAGTTGACTACTGTTGAGAGTTGATGCGCTTACTTAATTCCAATTCTAGCTCTTCCAACGTGACTGACTTCGCATTTGCCTTTATCCTGTCAGATAATTCATAAAATGCTTCTTCATCATCTGAATGCTGCAATACATAAGTTCTTAATTCAGCTTTACTCATCATTTTGAAATCCGGTTTGATCATAACTTACATTTCCTTGTTTATCTACAGATACATCAATTTCCTCACCTGATAAAATCACTAAGTCTCCATTCCGCCGATCTATCCTCACAAGAGTCACTGGTTTGAGAAATATGTTTGTTAGCAAGTGGCTCAGTCGATATAACTGTTGTAATTGCTTAAACGTAGGTTCGTCCAACTTCACCTCCTATTTTGGCACGAACAACTGCTTTTATGATTGTATAGATTGTTGTTTCAGCTACTCTCAGAGCTTTTACACTATTTTAACTTTATTCTTTGGAGGAGTCGATCCGTTCATTCCACGCGATCGCATTCAGTAAATTGAGTCGCGGTTCCGAGAACTTGGCAAAGACTATATCTTGAAAGTTTATCCTGATGCCGGTCATGGTTTTTTCTGTAACGAACACTCCGACTACAACCTTTAGCGGCAGAAGACGCTTGGCATCAACTTACACAAATATTCAACTTTCTCTTGTGGTGCGAAGAGCAGTGCGTTGCGGGGGTTCCCAGAGTTGAAGCAACTGCGGGGCGTCTCGCCCGCTACTAGTAGTAAGACGGGCGAGGACGCCCGTCCCACAAGATGGATAAGTCCCACAAGATGGATAAGTCCCACAAGATGGATAAGTCCCACAAGATGGATAAGTCCCACAAGATGGATAATTTATCTCTTGGAAATCCCTAATCCAAAATCTAAAATGGTACTATCTCAACCAAGGGCGACTAACTTCTTCTAACTGCTTAACCTCATCATCACCTAACTTCCAACCTAAAGCTCCTGCATTTTGTCGTACTTGTTCGGCTGTTTTGGCTCCTGCAATAGGAATAACATTACCTTGGGCAATTAACCAGTTGAGAGCAACTTGGGCGGGAGTTCGTCCGTGCTTTTCTCCCAACTGACGCAGTACGGATATTACGGGTTCGATCTTCCGCAAACCTTCTCGGCTAAATCGAGGGTCTATCCTCCTCCCATCTTTAAAATCATAAGTGCGATCGCTTGTATACTTCCCTGTCAGCAGCCCCTGAGCGAGTGGGCTATATGCCAGTATTGTGACACCTAATTCACGCGCCGTATCAAAAATACCATTACTTTCAATTTGACGAGTCAGTAAGGAATAGCGGACTTGATTGACGGCTAAAGATACTCCGCGAGCAGCTAATAGCTGGTGAGCTTCCCGCATTTGCTGTGCTGAGTAATTACTGACACCTACAGCTTCAATTCTTCCGTGTTTCACCTCATCTGCCAAAGCATTCATGAGGGTTTCTTGACTCATAAAAAAGGCGAAGGGCCAATGGACTTGATACAAAGCAACTCGCTCCACTTGCAGGCGTTTCAGGCTTTCTGTGAGAGCATCAGCAACAGACTGACCCGTAAATCGCCAAGGCGCGGGACCATATTTGGTGGCAATTTGCACCTGTTTATCGGTCTTCTGCATGAATTGCCCTAAAAATTTTTCAGACACTCCAAATCCATAAACTTCAGCAGTATCAAAGAAGGTGACCCCCGCTTCTAATGCTGTCTCAAAAGCTTCTTGTAACTCCTTTGAACCGTAGTTGTTACCATAATTCCAAAAGAGTTTGTCACCCCAAGCCCAAGTTCCAATGCAAAGGGGTGTGACGGTTGGACCTTGCTGTCCTAGCGCGATACTTTCCACAGTTAATTAAACTTTATATTTACACTTCTTTATACTTAAAGTGTAACTTCTCAGAAATTGTTTACGCACAGCCAATAGGTTGAAATAAGGTTATTGTGAATTAATATTGGGATCTATCGTTGGTAGTGGGTTATGGCAACCAGTGATTTTTCACCCAATCCTCAGTCCGATAAGTCAACATTAGAATCATTGCCCAAGGTCAACCTATTCACGATGTTTCGCTTGGGCTTATTTCAGATGGGGTTGGGCATCATGTCGGTTCTCACCTTGGGAGTGTTGAATCGGATCATGATTAATGAATTGGCAATTCCAGCGACACTTGTAGCAGGTACGATCGCAATGCACCAGCTTGTGGCACCGACAAGGTTGTGGTTTGGACAACTGTCTGATGCTAAACCTTTTTTGAACAATCACCGTACTAGTTACGTGTGGGTAGGTGCGGCTCTATTAGCGATCGCGGCTTTTCTTGCGGTACAAGTGACTTGGCAATTAGGTGCTAGTTTATACGCCGTAGGTTGGACGGCTCAAACCTACGGTTGGATTGCGCTGTTAGCCGGAATTTTTGTTTTTTACGGGGTAACGCTGAGTTCGAGTTCCACTCCCTTTGCAGCACTACTCGTCGATGTTTCTGATGAAGATAATCGCTCTAAATTAGTTGGGATTGTTTGGTCAATGCTCATGGTGGGCATTGTAATTGGAGCTATTACAAGCTCAAAGTTACTACCCGCAGCCACGACTTGCCAAGAAACAGCAAGAGCGGTATCTTTGTACAGTCAACCCGCACAACTAGCCGTATTACAAAATTCTATTAACCGTTTGTTTTTCATTTTGCCAGCTGTTGTTTTTGGGTTAGCAGTGCTAGCAACAGCTGGTGTTGAAAAAAAATACTCTAGATACGGCATACGTTCTACAGTTACAGAAAGAGAAGACCAAATTACTTTGACTAGAGCACTGAAGGTGTTAACTGCTAGTCGGCAAACTGGTTTGTTTTTCACATTTTTATTAGTGATGACTATCAGTTTGTTTATGCAAGAAGCTGTGATGGAACCTTATGGCGGTGAAGTCTTTGGAATGTGTGTTTCAGAAACAACACGACTGAATGCTTTTTGGGGAACGGGAACGCTGATAGGGATTGGATCGACGGGCTTTCTCATCGTTCCACGTCTGGGCAAACAAAAAACTGCCATGTTAGGATGTTTTGCAGTTGCTTTCACCATGGCGTTTATCATCCTATCGGGATTTACAGGTAATGATAAATTCCTACAAGGATCTTTACTGCTGTTTGGTTTGGCATCAGGTGTAACCACAACAGGAGCAATTAGCCTGATGCTAGATTTAACTGCAGCCGAAACAGCCGGAACATTCATTGGTGCTTGGGGTTTAGCGCAGGCAATCGCAAGGGCATTAGCGACAGTGAGTGGTGGTGCAGTACTCGATGTGGGGAAATTTTTATTTGCTCAAAAAGTACTGGCATATGGTTTGGTGTTTGGACTGCAAGCAATCGGAATGCTTACCGCAATTTGGTTCTTGACGCGAGTGAATGTAAAAGAATTCCAGAACAATGCCAAGCAAGCGATCGCTTCTATTTTAGAAAGCGATTTAGATTGATGTTATGCGTGCTAATGGCTAATTGCTAACGGTGCTATTAGCTATTAGCTATTAGCTATTAGCCAATTATTTGTATGAATGAATTTTGGACAACAATTATAGACTTTGCCCAAACAACAACTGCTAGGGTAGGGAAGCAATTAATGCAAGATTTTGGGCGAGTACAAGCGTCCCAAAAAGACGATGGTAGTTTGGTAACGCAATCGGATAAATGGGCAGATCGGGAAATTCGAGATGCGATCGCGTCTCTTTTTCCAGATTACGGTATTCTTTCTGAAGAAGGCAATAAGGTTTTTTCCGACACAGAATGGTGTTGGGTGATAGACCCTTTAGATGGTACGACAAACTTTACTCGTGGCATTCCCATTTGGGGAATTTCATTGGGTTTGCTATACAAAGGAACACCAGTTTTTGGTTACGTTTATTTCCCACCAATTGGTGAAGCTTTTCACGGTTTTTGGAGAGGTACATCTGGTTTAGATTTGCCAAATGGAGCATTTCGCAACTACCAACCTGTCCGTATAAGCAATGACGATCCCAGTCCCAATCATTTTTTCAACCTTTGCTCTCGTAGCACATCGGTCATGCAAAAAGATTTTCCTTGCAAAATTCGGATGTTAGGTGTGGCTAGCTATAATTTTCTAACTGTTGCAGTCGGTGCAACATTAGGTGGGGTTGAAGCGACACCAAAAATTTGGGACTTAGCAGGAGCCTGGGTTATTGTTCAAGCTGCAGGTGGTAGCTGGGTGTCGCTTGAGTCTGAACCTTTTCCTTTGAAATCGGGTGAAGATTATACAACTAAATCTTTTCCAACTTTAGTTGTGAGTCGTCAAGATTTGATTCCCTTGTTTTCACGATTTGTTGTTAATAGTTAGTAGGTTGGGTTGAGGAACGAAACCCAACATTTCATGGCACCATCGAGAACCAAACCCAACATTTCATGGAGCGATCGAGAACGCCACGTTTGCACTGAACTTATTAAGATTACGATCGCTTGCTCTAAATTTTGTGTTTACGACCCCGACCTTAGCAATACAGGTATTATTGCTTATTGACAAATGGTATTTAACCTTAATCTCTCACGAATAAACGCTACCCAACATTGAATTGAATTGTTGGGTTTCGTTCCTCAACCCAACCTACGCAATATATTTGGTAATTTAAGATTTACTAATAAAGCATAGGATTTGTTTTTGGTTGATAATCCAAACAAGTTATGGCTTCTTCTGTGTTAGCAATAGCAGGATGGACAGTGCATTTGAGCCGATAGTCATTGGTAAAATACTGACAGCCAACACAAGGAATTTGATGCATCTGCTTTGCTGTACTTACACTGTCTCTTGCTGCTGTCCAAAGACTCCAAGCAACGGTAATAGTTAACGACCAAGCACACAGAAAGCAAATAGGTACTATAAAAGGTTGAATTGCGTGAAATAAATAATTGAGTAGTTCAGGCACGGTAAATCTCTACCATTTTGGATTTTAGATTTTAGATTTTGGATTGGGAAAATCATATGTGCCTCCGAACTTAATTCGGAGGTTGCTTACACTTTAATTCTCACTCCTAACGTTCAACGTCTAACTGTGGAGGTATAAACTAAACGCCAGTAAGACCAATACTGGTCACTGGTCACTGGTTACTGGTCACTGCTGTAGAGGTATAAATTAGATACTAGCATGACCAATAGCTAAACCAGCAACAAGCATTCCTAAAACGAGAAATGGTTGAGCACTGGCTTGATATTTTACGTCATTCTTTAAGGGGTCGCGCAAGAAATACATATCCTGAAAGACAATCTGTGGAATGATGAGCAATACAAGAATGGCGGCGTATAAATTTTCATGGAGGTAGACGAGATAAGCAACGACTCCTGCTTGAAACACATCAATCATAACGACGCATATCCAGGCTGCTGTAGTTACGCCAAACATGACGGGTAGCGATTTTAACCCAAACTGGCGATCGCCTTCCACGCTTTTGAAGTCATTGACAATGGCAATCCCTAAACCTGCCAAACTATAAACTACGGTGAAAACGACAATTTTCCAGTTGAGTTCGCCGAATAAAGCATGACCGGTACACCAAGGTAAGGCGATGTAGCTAGCTCCCAGGGCATAGCCTCCGAACCACCCGTTTTGTTTTAATTTGAGAGGGGGAGCAGAGTATATGTACGCGATGAAAGAACCAAATATAGCCAGTACGGTGATGTTGGGGAAGTCATGACCAGCCCAAACATCGAGTACAAATGCTAGGGCGATACCAGCTATGAGTAAAACAAGAATTTGTGTAATGACTTGGGGTAAAGGAATTGCGCCGGAGGGAATTGGGCGGTAGGGTTCGTTGACGGCATCAATTTCGCGATCGTAGTACTCATTGAGAGTTTGGGTATAACCAGCCAATAGCGGTCCGGCTAGCAACATACAAGCTGCTGACTTTAACACGTTTTCTAATGTCCACGTGTAGTTACCGGAGGAAGCAGCCCCACAAACAACACCCCAGATTAAAGGAATCCAGGTAATGGGTTTCATCAGTTGCAGGCGAATTTTCCAGATAGAAGTTTCCCCAGGTGCTGCTCCTTTCATTCCTAGCAATTGCCTGGTTTTTGCGCTGCGATCTGCAATTTGGACTTCTTCTGTCGGTGTTTCTGTAGTTGAAACTTGAGGTGAATTGGGGTCTGGGGTAATAGGTGTTGATTCAGTCATAATACGTGTTTGTTAGTTGTTGGTTGTTAGTAGTTAGTGGGCAAATAACCAATGACAAATGACCACTAACCACTAACCATTCCCAATACTTAAAATGAGATTATCAAATAATTATTTTGAAATTTTGCACCAGTTATGGGTTTGCCACTGAGGGCGGGGGGGAGGGAAATATTCCTTCGTTGGTCTCCTGCTTCTACTGTGACTTCTGGTCCGTATTGGGTGAGTTTGACTTGTTTTTTGTCAAATCCGGGCAAAAATAAGCGGACTTGCTTGGCAGTTACGTCTATTTCAATAGGTTTAGGTGCTTTGATGGCTTGCTCGACGAAATTGGGTAGAGCATCTATTAGAGGTTGCCAATCTCCTGTTTTGACATTAGGTACTACACTCACTGAGAGTGGGGCAAATTGCTCGCTCCAGTTAGTGGTGGTGTCGGATGATGTGATGATGATTCCACCAACGGTTAAACCGATTTGTTGCGAACTTCCCCAAAGATAGCGAGTTGTTGCGACTTCAATAGGATCGTCGGTGGTGACTAGAAAAGCGGCAATTCTTTTGGGGTCTGCTAGAGCAGCTTTTCCTCTATCTAAAAAATTGTTGACTTGGTTGGTTGGTTGGGCAAAGTTATCTGCTGTCCAATTGATGTTAAAGAAAGTGCTTATCAGTGGTTGAATTAAGGGGGATTCGGAAATTGTTCTTCCTAAATCAGAATTTACAAACAATTGTCGAAATCGTCTGACATACCAACTGAGGGACTCTGGCATTCCTAACATCCGCACGGTGGTTGTGTCTCCCGTGCCATCGTAGATGATAACGTCATATTTGCCGCTTTCGTCGTACTCTCGGATTGCGTTTAAGGCGAGAGCGCTATCCATTCCTGGCAAAACTGCCAGTTCTTGACCGTATACTTCTTTTAAGATGGGGGTACGGAGGTATTGCGCTTCAAATTTTTTTACTTCTTCCCAACTGCGTTCTAGAAGGACTGCGGCTTGCAATTGTACGACTTGCAAATTGGGAGCGATTTCTTGGGGGTTGGGACTTAGGGTGGTGTCTAGCAAAATTGGCAGCGCTGGTTCTGCTTGTCCTGCTAGGAGTACGCGATTGCCTTGGCTGGCTAGTAATTTGGCAGATGCGATCGCAACTTTTGTGCGAGCCGAACTGCCCTTGCCCAAAAATGTCAATATGAGGGACATTACTTGATTCCTAATTTATACCGCCGTTTCTTTTAACTCCAACTTAACACTGGCTTATAGCTGTTTACATATCCCAAGTTCTGAGTTTGGCAAGCCCTCAACTGAGGGCATCTGCACCAACAGCGAACGGGGATGGAGTTCCGTTTACTGCACAACTTTGATTTCATCTTCAAAGAACCAGGTGGCATAGTTGTCGTCAAATTTCACGACGACGCCAACACCACGTCCATCAGTTACTTTGTAGCCTTCAATGATGCCAACTTGTCCGAGCCTTTGGGCAATAGGGGCAGAAACGCGATCGCGTAAACGGAATACCTTAACTTTTTGTCCAATTTCCATGCTAGTTTACAAAACGATAAACCAAGACTCAGTTTAGCTGAATCTGGTACTGGAGTTAATGGTTTGGGGTCAGTCGTTAGTGGTTAGTTGTTAGTAGGGGCGCAAGGCATTGCCTCTGTACAGTGGTTGGCTTAGATCCCCGACTTCTTGAAGAAGTCGGGGATCTTGTGGAGCGAGTACTAGTACAGTAAGAGGTAAATAAGCCCGTTGTTGAACACGAGTCAAAAGCTTACAATACAAGCTTTTACACCTTCTACTTCTCTCTTCTGCCCTCTGCCTTTTTGTACTAGAATGACATTAATCAATAAGCAGGTATAAGCAAATGTTTGTCACAGCGCAACAGCTAGAACAACAGATGCCGGATGCGACACGGCTATTAAGTGATGAGCCAGAAATGGAAAGCTCGTTACATTATATGCAGCTACTGCTGCTTGTCAGTTGTTTGGAGTGGCTGTGGCGCGAACAGAATGATTTCTTTATTGTTACAAATTTAACCGTCTACTTTAGTCGCCAACAGTTGAAGAATAAAGAGTTTAGAAGACCGGACTTTTTCCTAGTGAGAGAAACAGAAAAACGTCCCCGCACTTCCTGGGTAGTTTGGGAGGAAGATGGTCGTTATCCAGACTTGATTATTGAATTACTTTCTGACAGTACAGCTAATGTAGACCGAAAATTGAAAAAGAATTTATATCAAAATCGTTTTCATACTCCTGAGTATTTTTGGTTTTCACCAGAAAGTTTGGAGTTTATAGGTTTTGAGTTGGTGGGTAACCAGTATCAGGAGATTTTACCAGATGCACGGGGATGGCGTTGGAGTCAAGTGCTAGGTCTGTATTTAGGTGTAGAGTCTGGGAAATTGCGTTATTTTACACCTGATGGGGATTTAGTACCAACACCTGAAGAAGCAGTGACTGTAGCACAACAACGAGTAACAGAGACAGAAGCGCTGTTAGAACAAGAACGGATGCGATCGCAACAGTTAGCAGAGCAGTTACGATTATTGGGAATCCATCCTGACAAGTTGCCATAGACGTGGGACAATAACTTATACAATAGGAACTTTCATTGAAAGTAAGCTTCATTGAAAGAAATTTGGTGTGTAGGTAGCAAAAGAGGAAGCTAAAGTTGTTGCATATGCGAGGAGCGATCCGAAAGGCAGGAAAGCTAAGGCGCATTTTGCCAATCCATGAAAAGTGGTGGGCAAAGTTCGACTTGCTCAGAATTTTGGTACGACGTGACCTAGAAGCACGATACAAGGGTTCGATATTAGGCAATTTTTGGCCTTTGTTAAATCAGTTATCACAGTTACTGATTTACACTTACGTATTTTCCGTAATACTTAAGGTGAAGCTGAACCTAAAGGCTTTACCAGATAATAACTTCACCTTTGGTTTGTGGTTATTTGCTGGCTTACTACCCTGGATTGCTTTTAGTGGTGGTTTGATACAGGCGGCAAGTTCGGTGGTAAGTCAGCCGAATTTAGTCAAAAAGGTGGTCTTTCCGCTTGCTTTATTACCACTGATCTCAATTTTCTCGGCGTTCATTGAAAGTTCTTTTGGTTTAATGGCGTTGATTGTTTTTGTAGCAGTCAATTCTCATACTTTACCTAGTACATTAGCGCTACTCCCTTTAATCTGGCTGCCACAGATATTATTAACAGCCGGGTTGGCTTATTTGGCGGCGGGATTAACAGTTTTTTTACGTGATATTCCTCAAACTTTGGGAGTTCTTTTGAATATATGGATGTACTTGACACCAATTATTTATCCAGCGTCAGCAATTCCACAAGAATGGCGAAATTGGGTGTTTTGGGTTAATCCGATGACAGCAATTGTAGAAGTTTACCGGGATCTAGTTTTAGTGGGGGAGGTCAAGCACTGGGGTGAGTGGGGGGTTGCTTCAACGATCGCAATTGCGGTCTTTTTTGGCGGCTTCTGGTGCTATCAACGCTTGCGCCCTGGTTTTGCAGATGTACTGTGAGCTTTGTCAGATGGATAGGATAGAGTCAATTGGCAAGCCGCTCCAGATTATTTGCCATTAGAAGTGAAGAAATGATTTGGTTGATATGAAGGGAACTTTTGAATTCTAATAGCTTCCTAAATTACAGATTATTTTTTAAGGAGTGATAGAAAAAGCAGCATTGTATTTAAGTGTAAATAGTATGGCAGGTAAAATGTATTGCTAGCGTTCTTAAATAGACTAGGGGATGGAAATCTCTGGTAAAGGTAGTAGTTTTTACCAAGGGTATCTGAGACTACATCTATAATATGGCGAAAGATTCAGGTAAAATACCTTCAAAGAGTATGACAAAAGAGATAGCAATTTCCCTGAAAAATGTCTCAAAGTGCTTTAAGCGCTATGTTCATCCTGTAGATAGACTCAAGGAACTTTTGTTACCTGGGAAGAGTAGAGCAGATGTATTTTGGGCACTACAAGATATCGATCTGGAGATTCCCAAGGGACAGACGGTAGGAATTGTGGGGCGAAATGGCTCTGGAAAAAGTACGCTATTACAAATCATTGCTGGCACATTGACACCAACAACGGGAGAAGTACAAGTTAAAGGTAGGGTGTCAGCACTGCTAGAACTTGGTAGCGGATTTAACCCAGAGTTTACGGGACGGCAGAATGTGTTTTTTAATGGGCGGTTGCTAGGTTTAAGCCAACAAGAAATTGAAGATAAGTTTGATGAAATCGCTAGCTTTGCCGACATTGGAGACTTTATAAATCAGCCTGTTAAGACTTATTCTAGCGGCATGTTTGTCCGCTTGGCATTTGCAGTTGCAGTGAATGTCAATCCAGAAATTTTAATTGTTGATGAAGCACTCGCTGTGGGCGATGTGGTGTTTCAACATCGATGTATGAGACGGATGCGAGCTTTGATGGATTCTGGAGTTACAACTCTGTTTGTCTCGCATGATTCGGGGGCGATTAAGACTTTGTGTAATTGGGCTGTTATGATTCACGATGGGCAGTTGTATACTTCAGGATTGCCCAATAGAGTCATTATAGACTACATGAAATTACTAACAGAACTAGAATTGGAATTATCACCAGTTGATGTAGAAAGTCAATCTAGCGATCGGTATAATTCCGTTGACTTACGCTGTAATGGAGTTTATGTTAACTCCCAATCTAGCAATGTCAAACTGACTCGAAGAGGAAATGGTAAGGCTGTTATAGAGGAAGTGAAGCTCCTGAATGAATCAGAAGAGTTTACTAGCGAAAGTCCTATTTTTGGGTTTAATGAAGAAGTCACGTTGCTCATTAATCTAAAAGTCAATCAACCACTTCAAGGATGTATTATTGGTTTTTATATTTGTGATAAGAATGGTAATGAAATTATTGGAAGCAATACTCTTGAAGAAAATCAGAAAATTGGGAAATTATCTCCAGGAGATAGGCTAGAAATAGAATTTAAATTTAAGTTACCTGTTCGACCTGGTTCTTATAGTCTAACAGTAGCAGGAACTGAAAACTATACAAGTATGACTTTTGATTGGATAGACAATGCAATGGTGTTTCAGGTACTAACACCTAGTACAGGGAAGCTAATTCATGCTTTAGTAGAGCAACCAATGAAAGTCAATATCATCCACGAAAAAAAATTGACAACTAACATTAAAATTGGAAAGACGAATATTAAGGTATGACTTTAACTGACAGTTGGAAAAAAGATTATCCATCCTACCAAGAACTTGCTGAGGATGAATTGGACGAAAATCATAGTTTAAAGAAAATGTTCCACTTGGTAGGCGAAAACAAGCAGGTAATAGATTTTGGTTGTGCAACTGGTTACTTTGCTCAGCTCCTATTGAAAAAGGGATGTAGAGTAACAGGAGTTGAGATTAACCCAGACGCAGCAAAAGCTGCTGAAAGATATTGCGAACAAGTCATCGTAGCTGATTTAGATTTTGTGTCTATAACTGAAGTGCTGGAGGGTCAAAAATACGATATAGCTGTTTTTGGAGATATTTTGGAACATTTAAGAGATCCGTGGAGAGTTTTAGAAGAAACACAGCACATATTAAAGCCGGATGGATATGTGGTAGTGTCCATTCCCAATGTTGCTCATGGAGCAATTCGTTTGTCATTGTTACAGGGTAGATTTGAGTATTCTGAACTAGGAATTTTAGATTCTACACATTTAAGATTTTTTACACGCAAAACAGTCGTGGATCTGTTTAAGCGTTCGGGATACTTAATTGGTAATATTGATTGTACTAAAGTACCAGTTTTCTCTGATAATCTTCTATTACCTCATATTGATAGAAATGACTTCAGTGTAGAACTTACTCAAAAAATAGAACAAGATGCAGACGCAGATACTTTTCAATTTATTATACGTGCATTTCCATTATCACTAGAAGGTCAATATGCAGCTTTAAATGAGCACTATTCTCAAATAATAAATCATTTGCAAAACACTCAAGTAGAACTCGAGCAATCGCGATCGCAATTGCAAAACACTCAAGTAGAACTCGAGCAATCGCAATCGCAACTGCATAACACTCAAGCAGAACTCGAGCAATCGCAATCGCAACTGCATAACACTCAAGTAGAACTCGAGCAATCGCAATCGCAACTGCATAACACTCAAGCAGAATGGGAGCGTTCCGAGTCAGAAGCGCAAAACACTCAAGTAGAACTCGAACAATCGCGCTCGCAACTGCATAACACTCAAGCAGAACTCGAACAATCGCGATCGCAACTGCATAACACTCAAGCAGAACTCGAGCAATCGCAATCGCAACTGCATAACACTCAAGCAGAACTCGAACAATCGCAATCGCAACTACAACATACTCAAGCAGAACTCGAGCAATCGCGATCGCAACTGCAAAACACTCAAGCAGAACTCGAACAGTTAAAAGTTACGATCGCCGCAATGGAATCTAGTAAATTTTGGAAGTTGCGGAAACAGTGGTTCAAGCTGAAAAAAATTGGTTAATTTGTTAAATAATCTTAAACAAATTGTTGTAAATATAACTGCTATAAATTTAGATTGATACAACTTTCAACTCGTCATGAATTTAAAAGAGGTTTCATATGTCTAACCTACCTACCGTTACTGTCATTGTACTTAACTATAATGGTTTAAGGCATTTACAAGATTGCTTTTCCTCATTGGTCAAGCTTGATTATCCAAAAGATCGCCTTGAATTGATGTTAGTAGATAATGCCTCTGTAGATGGTTCTGTAGGGTACGTTCAAGCTAGTTTTCCTCAAGTACGCATTGTTCGCAACGAAGAAAATTTGGGCTTTGCTTCAGGAAACAATTGCGGTGCGCGTGAGGCAACAGGTGAGTATATTATATTTTTGAACAATGATATGTATGTAGATCCCCAATTAGTTCGGGGATTGGTAGAAGCTGTCCAGAGCGAACCTGGAGTGGTCAGTGCGGGAGCAAAAATTCTCAATTGGGATGGAACTCGGTTTGATTTTGCAGGATCGCTTTGTAACTATGCTGGATATGCTGCACAGGTAGGTTTCAATCAACCTTACGACCTAGAGAAATTTAATGATATAAAGCCAATACTATTTGCTTGTGGTGGTGCGATGATAGTGAACAGCCAGGTATTTCTGGATGTAGGTGGTTTTGATGATGACTACTTTATCTATTATGAAGATGTCGATTTAGGTTGGCGATTGTGGGTATTAGGATACAAAGTCGTTTTTGCTCCAGATGCCATTACTTATCATCGTCACCACGGAACGATGAATAGTTTTGCAAATAGCAGGCAGATGGTGCTTTACAAACGGAACTCTCTTTACACGATAATAAAAAACTATAGCGATGAAAATTTAGGTCGAATTTTGCCTGCCATTTTACTCTTTTCAGCTAGCGGTGTGGTTGAACAAGCTATCGCTTCTGGACAGTTAGATAAAGATGCTTTCTATATTAAAAGTAGTAAAAGGTTGGACGATTCGCCCATCTTATTTGATAAGTTCAATGTAAGTGCGTTAGTGGCTATGCAAGATGTCTTGGAGCACCTACCACAAATTATGGAAAAACGACGTTTTGTCCAGCAGCGACGTCAGCGTTCAGATGAAGAAATCGCTCATCTGTTTCAACCGTTCTTATTAGATAACATTCCTGGAGTTAATCCGCAAACTTCTTATGCAGCTACAACCGCATTTGATATTCAAAAAATTTTTGCTAATGTCCCTCGGCGGGTTTTAATTATCAGTCCAGATCTTCTGCCATATCCAGGTTTACCTACAGTCGGCTCGGGGCTTCGTGCATGGGGTTTAGGACAAGGACTTAAGAGTAAAGGTCATGAGGTGATATTTTCCATGCCACGTGCTGCACTTAAGGCATTTGAGAATGTTGCTTCTCAGGAAGTCCTCGACCAAGCTTGGGAACATGAAAGAATAATCGATACCATTCGTAGGGTTCAACCAGATATTATACTGGTATGTGGTTGGGCAAATATGTCCTTCTTGCCTCAGAACTTCACTGATATACCTGTAATTCTAGATCAACACGGTCCTCACATTCTGGAGCGGCATTTTCAAGGACTTGGAGAGCAAAAAAGTAATGCCCAGGAAAAGATACGTGCCTTGCAAAAAGCTGATTTCTTTACTTGTGCTGGAGACAAACAATTAGTTTATTTCCAATCTTGGTTGGAGCAAGCTGGTTGGACAAAGAAAGAACGGCAAGAACGTTCAGCAGCAATACCTATTTCGCTCTCGCCCAATCTACCAGAGCGGAACTCCCAAAACGAATTAACTTTTGTATATGGTGGAGTTTTTCTACCTTGGCAAGACCCCTCCCTGAGTTTATTGATGTCGATCGATATCATGGAGCAGAGGAATGCAGGAAAATTATACCTATTTGGTGGCAAACATCCTTGGATATCGATAGATACTGGAATTTTTGATACTCTGCTAGCACAATTGCAGAAGAGTCGTCATGTAATTGCACCGGGTACGGTACCACATAGTGAATTGATTTCCAAATATACCTCCGCTCATGTGGCGATAGATTTAATGAAGCGCAACGCAGAACGAGAGCTAGCCTTCACAACTCGCACGGTGGAATATTTATGGTGTGGACTGCCAGTTATCTATAACAACTACGCTGAGATGTCTGACTATATCCGCGAATACAATGCTGGATGGCTCGTAGATCCAGAAGACAAGGAGGCGATCGCTGCTGTCATTAATGAAATCTTCGACCATCCCGAAATAGTAGAAGAGAAAAGCAAGAATGCACAACGCTTAGCTCGGGAGAAATTGAACTGGGAAAAGACTATTGATTCAATAGATGAATTCATCCGCCACCCAAGTATACGACGATATCACCCAGTATCAAATCCTCCAATTGTGCCAGTACAACCAGTACAAATAGAAGAAAAAAAACCAACTGCGTCAGTAGAAATAGAGAAATTACTGGCACAGCTTAGAGGGATGAATAGCAGTAAGTTTTGGCAGTTAAGGCAAGCATGGTGTAAGCTGAAGCGGGCAATCGGTATGGGAAGAAATAAGGTTGAATTGGTAGAGCAATTACAGCCTCTGGTTCTATCCAATCAAATAGAACCAGAGACACTATACAAACTTATTACAGCAATGGAGAGCAGTAAGTTTTGGAAATTACGAAAAGCATGGTTTCAACTGAAGCGGACAGTTGGGTTGGGAAGCAATGAGTAAGTGCGATCGCGAACATTATCATACTATTAGGATGTGTATTAGCAATAGGTGTAACTTCTAATGGCACGTGTGTTGGTAATTACCCCTGACATCTTACCCCTTGAAGGGCAGCCAACTACAGGTGCTGCTTTACGGGCATGGGGTTTGGGACAAGGTTTACGCAGTTGTGGACATAACGTAGAGTTTGCCATGTCGCGGGAGGTTGCCGAGGCATGTCAATACAAAGGAACAGAAGTTCATCTATTTGAGCCAGAGACATTAGATGAATTGGTTAGCAAGATGGATCCAGACATCTTGCTATTTCAACATTGGCCAATGTTAAATGCCTTAAAGGCACCACCAAGGGGTCACGTAGTGGTTGATTTTCACGGTCCACTATTGTTAGAAACTCATTTCCGCCAACCAGAATACGTTGAGCAAATAGTTGGTATAAAGTTAGCGTGTCTATCGCGTGCTGATTACTTCACATGTGCTGGAACTAAACAAATGTACTACTACCTTGCTTGGTTGTTGGTAGCAGGGCTAGACCTGCATGAGTTCCCCATTTCTGTCATTCCATTCTCCCTGTCTCCAGACCTGCCCGAGCGCTCTTGCTTGCCTGAAAACCCAGTCTTTGTCTACGGTGGAGTTTTTCTGCCTTGGCAAGATCCGACACTAGGGCTTTCAGTGTTGACTGATGAATTAGAAGCTGCTAATAGTGGAGAACTACGGTTTTTTGGAGGCAAGCATCCTTGGATGGATCTACCTTCTGACCGTTTTGAAAAGCTTAGCCAACAACTTAGGGGTTCAAGCCATGTACGCTTTTACCCTCCAACGCCAAGAGACCAACTTATCAATGAATATACAAAAGCTAGTGTTGCATGGGATGTCATGTCCCGGAATCCAGAACGCGAGATGGCTTTTACTTCGCGTACAGTTGAGTACTTATGGTGTGGATTACCCGTCGTTTACAACAATTATGCAGAGTTGGCGGAGTATATTGCAGAATATGACGCTGGTTGGATTGTAGATCCAACTAATGAAGCACAAATTCGCCAAGTTGTACGAGAAATTATGAATAATCCAGAACAGGTGCGCTGTAAAGGCAGGAACGCTCAACAGTTGGTTCGAGAGCGACTCACATGGAATGTAACAATCGCTCCGTTAGATGTATACTGTCAACAACCATTTCGAGCGGCTCGTTGGAGCGATCGCCCTATTTTACAACAACCAGAATCTACGGAATTCACCGTTCGGGTTATCAATCAAGTCAAAAAAATGCTACCTCGTACCATGCGTAACCGCGCAAAACGTCTGATTTCTCGTATAGTTGAATCCAGAAAAAAATAACACACGTGGAAATCGTCTAATAATGGGAGAAAATTATGATGTTAAAGAAGGAATTAAAAAAAATAAAACGCATACCAATAGTTGTGAGAGATCGATTAGGTCTCGCATCTCAAGCAGATTTGGTACACTTAAAGTCTCAGTTGCAAGACACTCAGGCAGAGTTGGCAAAATCCAAGTCTCAGTTGCAAAACACTCAGACAGAGTTGGCACAGTTAAAAGAACCTTCTCATTTTTGTGTGTTACGTAAAAGGATAGCTGAGCAATATCTTAAGGGAAATGGGATTGAAATTGGTCCACTTCATCAGCCACTTGAGATTCCTTCTCACGCTACAGTTCGCTATATAGATCGAATGCCTGTAGATGAGTTGAAAAAATTATATCCAGAACTCTCAGATTATGAATTTGTAGAACCAGACATCCTTGATGATGGTGAATCTTTGTTATCTATACCTGACAGTTCAGTCGATTTTGTGATTGCTAATCACATGATTGAACACTGTGAAAATCCAATTGGCACAATTGAGCATCACCTGAGAGTTCTTAAACAGGATGGTATCCTGTATATAGCTGTACCTGACAAAAGATGTATCTTCGATCGAGACCGTCCTATAACTCCTCTAGAACACGTGCTTCGGGATTATAGAGAAGGACCAGCGTGGTCAATGTACTCTCATTTTGAGGAATTTGCTCGGTTGGTAAACAAAGTTTCTGAAGAGGAAGTTGCAACTCATGTTCAACATTTAATTAATGTTAAATATAGTATCCATTATCATGTTTGGACTGATAAGGATTTTTTGCAAGTTATTTTATATTGTAAAGAAAATCTTGGTTTTTCTTTTGAGCTTGAACTATTTCAGAAAAATGGTTTTGAGTTTATTGTAATTTTGAGGAAAACGAATGTTGTTAATTAGATGACGGAGGAACAGTCTTGTAAATAGAAAATGTAAAGAATGTATATTAGAGCATTAGAGTGGAGATAAGAGGGCAAGAAAAATGAGAGCATTAGTAACAGGCGCAGCAGGATTCATTGGTTCACACGTTGTCGATCGCTGCCTTTCTCTGGGCATGGAAGTTGTAGCAACAGATGACTTATCAGGTGGATTTATAGAGAATGTTTCTAATAGCAGTAAATGGATTGAAGGTGACTTAAAAGATCCAAGTTTTGTAACCTCACTTTGGGAGTACGGTCCCTTTGATTACGTTTATCATATAGCAGCCTATGCAGCTGAAGGGCTTTCTCATTTCATCCGGCGTTATAACTATGAAACCAATTTAATAGCTTCTGTCAATTTAATTAATGAGTCAGTCAAAAATGATGTTAAGTGTTTTGTGTTTACATCTTCAATAGCTGTTTACGGTGCTAACCAACTTCCTATGACTGAGGAATTGGTTCCACAACCCGAAGATCCTTACGGCATTTCTAAGTATGCTGTAGAACTAGATTTGAAAGCAGCTCATGAAATGTTTGGTCTAAATTATATAATCTTCCGTCCTCACAATGTTTATGGTGAACGGCAAAACATTGCTGATAAATATCGTAATGTTATTGGAATCTTTATGAATCAGGTTTTGCAAGACCAACCGATGTCTGTCTTTGGTGACGGTATGCAAACACGCGCTTTCTCTCATGTGGACGATGTAGCACCTTTGATTACTCGTAGTCCCCTTGTACCTGAAGCAATTAATCAGGTGTTTAACGTTGGTGCTGACACGCCCTATACAATACTTCAGTTAGCAGAAGAAATTGCCGAGGCGTTTGACAAACCCCTTCAGATTAAGCATTTAGATGCACGCAATGAAGTCGTACATGCTTATTCCGATCACACTAAAGTTCGTAATGTCTTTAATCCTCCCGCACCTATCGATCTGAAAACAGGTATTCAGCGAATGGCAGAATGGGTAAAGTCTAATGGTCCAGCAGTTCCAGTAGAATTTAAGGATATTGAAGTTTCTAAAAAATTACCACCTAGCTGGGCTAAAAAATAGGTCATTTTGAATAAGAACAGAGTAGCAGCTTACATTACTGCCTACCAAGATTATTCAGCTGTTAATCAGTGTATTCAGGCAATTCGTCAACAAACTTACAAGGTTAGTGCTATCTTTGTTTTAGACAATTCGCCTGTTTCACTACTAAAAAATACTGACAGTTCAATAGTAGTAAGTTATCACTCAGATAATATTGGTATTGGCGAGGGTTTGAGGATAGCAATGGAGTGGGCTAATAGTCAAGGGTACGACTTTTTGTGGACATTCGATCAAGATAGCATACCCACTCCTAACTGTCTTGATATTCTCTTGAAAACATATGAGGAACTAGTTAGCGATATTTATAAAATTGGAATTATCGCTCCTACTCCTGTAGACAAAAGAACCAATGAAGTTGTAGAGGGTGTTGTATATAATTGCGATCGCTTTGCTGCTTGTAAGCATAATAGCAAAGTTCGCTTTTATGAGTGTGATGCACCTATCACCTCTGGTTCTCTAATTTCTTTAAATGTTACAAAAACCATTTCGCCTCCTAGAGGTGACTTATTCATTGATGGTATTGACCTTGATTATGGATTGCGTTTTAGACAAAAAGGTTTTAAGAATTTAATTGTCCCTAGCGCAATTATGTACCACAACTTCGGTCAGCCCTTAAGAGTTAAATTTCTTAATAAAGAGATTTTTGTACAACAATACTCTGCTCTTCGCCACTACTATATTTGCCGAAATCATACATATCTCTCCAGACACTACGCGCAAGGATGGTACAAATTAACAAGCTGTCTGCGACGCTTAAAATTTCTAATCCGTACTCTAGCGTTTATCTTGATATATGATTCTGAACAGAGGTCAGTAAAAATCTGGGCTTGCTTATTAGGAACTTTTCATGGTTTCAAAGGTAAGCTTGGTAAAACTTTTCATTGATGTAGCAAATATTTTTTACCCCACCCTAGGGCGTGTTTTCAAACTACTCGTCTAGCCTCCTAATTTTCCAGATCCCCCTAAATCCCCTTTAAAAAGGGGGACTTTTTGAGCATCTTAGCCCTTAAAAAAAGCAGCTGAGACTAGCAGCTGCTCATAATCCGCACCGATTAACCAACTCCTAATCGATTTTCAGCTCTGCCAAACAGAATGAAATGTTCAAACCCATTATTGAATTCCCCTCGAACAATTGCGCTACCTACATCAGAGTACCTAGTCAAATAGAAGTTTTCATCGTAAGAAGTACTTGGGCGACGACCCTCTTTGAATCCAAATAGAGTGTAGTGATCCAATCCGCCTGTCAATGTGTCTTGAGCAACAGCATTAGCCACATCTGGGTATTGCGTCAAATAATACTGTTCGTCAAAGACTTGTGGTAGGAACGCTCGTCCTTCATATTTTCCATTTCGCACGGCATGCTCTGTTCCACTTCTTAAGAAGTTACCTTGTGTGACTAATGTCGCTACATCTGAGTTTGAGGACAGATATTGGCTGTTGTTAAAAGTCCCGATCGGATTTCGCCCTTCATATATTCCAAAGCGAATGTAATGATCGAACCCACTTTGAAATGTACTTTGAGTGACAGCACTATTCACATCTGGGTTATTAGCTAAGTAGTAAGCTTCATTAAACTCACGACTGGGATTTCGTCTTTCTTTTTGTCCAAACAACAAGTAGTGTTCAAACCCACTATCGAATTGTCCTGCTTTGACTGCTGCAAACACATCTTGATTTTGAGCTAAGTAGTAACCTTCGTCAAAGGATAGCATTCTCAAATCTCGATGCTCGTAGAACTTAAACCCAAAATTGACGAAATGCTCAAAACCACTGCGAAATTGCCGATTAGCTACAGCTGCTGCAACATCTGGATTCTCACGTAAGTACAAGTTGTTACTAAATATGATACTGGGGTCGCGACCTTCAAACTGTCCAAACTGCTGGAAGTGTTGCAAACCACTACTGAATTGACCGTTAGCAACGGCTGTCGCTACATCAGGATTATTATTTAAATAGTACTGGTTATCATATAACAAGTTAACTAGGTTATTGCCACGATTGACCAAAACGCGGAGCTGGTTTTCAAAATTGAAAGACTCTTGTAATGTGGGGTCGTCATTATCAAGAATTGTGACGGTAAAGTTATTGTTCTGAGGGCTGAGTTGAGCGTTAGTTGGTGTCCCTAATGCGATCGCAACCGTTTTATTAGGTGCAAGTCCCGTATTATCTACAGGTGTCAGGGTAACGCTAGCCGTTTGCTGATTGGGTGCAAAAGTAATAGAAGTAGGAATATTGTAATCAACACCGTTAGTTGCTGTACCTGCTAAAGTCAGAGGTACAGTCACTGCACTTGAAGTTGGGCGATCGAGTTGAGCGGTTATAGTTAAGTTCCCATTTTCAGGCACAGTATTCACATTGGTATTTGCAATATTTACCAAAGGAATGTATGAACCCGTGAGTGTATTGGTTTTAAAGTTGTTAATTTCGTGAATATTGGTTAAGCCTCCCGTTCCAGATGAAAACCCAAATTTAAAGGTTTGCGGTAAAGGAGCATTGTTTGCTGATGAAGCAGTGACATCAAAATTAGTAATCAGTTTTTCATTTGCATCAAAAACATTATTATTGTTCAGATCTACCTGAACCGACACTAACCCTTCTGGAGTCAGGTCAATCTGAACGTTGCGTTTGGAATTACTGCGAGTTGCGCCATTACTAGTGTTATCAATACTAGTTCCTTCTGGTACTGTAGCTCCTGTCAAATATTTGTAATTTGTTGCTTGACTACCTCTAATAGCAACAGAATCTGGAGAGAAACCCGAACCTCCCGAACCATATCCTGGAACAGAGAAGTTCCCAAACTCATCAAAGGCAATACCAATATAACCTCCAACTAAGCCATCTCCAGTCGAGTTATTACTAGAAGAATAACCCAGCGAACCTCCAGATGCGCCCGCCGTCGTTGGGTTTGCACTTCCATCGATCAAAAAGAAACTAATTCCATCTGCACCTGTTCCCCCATAGGAGTAGAGGTCAAAGTTAATGGAAAGACCGCTAGCTCTGTTGATGGGCTGGTTGTAAATGACAAAAGTACTCTGTGACTCCTGATTATTTGTCAGTCTGAAAGCACCACTACCTTCCGGGTCAATTGCTGTTGTTCCTCCAGGCAAACCTCCAACGGGTGCGGGTCCGCTACGAGCAGTCAGGAAGGGGTCAAGAGAGTTTCCAGTGTGACCAAATATCCAAGTCTTTTGAGTAACATCACTACCTATAAAGCTTTCCGTTAAAATATTGTCTGTCATAATTCCAGCTCCAACAGTTTTGCTAATGAACAACAATCCCTCGATTAACTGTATTGTTGACCGAAACCTTTGACTTACAAACTATAGAAATTTATACAAACGGTGTCGATCTGGCATCTTGACCTGTTAGAAAAGGTTAGATCCTTGTAAAGCGATTCTCTGTAGCTCTTTTGCTTCAAATCTAGTGGCTTCGGTCTCATCCAAAGCGATCGCGCCATCTCACAAGTAACTTATTGTACTTTAGTTGACTTGTGTTACGGATTACTGTATCCACAACAAAAAATAGTGCTGTACTAATTTAGACGCACAACCCTGAATAAGATTTATTATCCTTATGAAAATACCACTGCTGCAAACAGCAATACAACCTTCTTGATATAAGAATAAATTATACATCTGTTCCTATTGCCAATCGCACTCCCCAAAATAGGATAAGAAACGGGATTGGCTGGCGATCTCGTCTTTCCAATCGTAATAAAGTTGAATCGTCCCCAATGCACCTAGGACTGCTAAAACCTCTGCTGATACTATTTGGATTAATTAATGTAAGTTTTTTAAAGGATAAAAAAGATTTTTTCTTGCATCAAAAGCATATGCTTGAAGATGAGATTTATGAAAGTTATTAATTTTACGTTTTAAATCCACATCACCCGACCAACCTGAATTTGTATATTTCAAACCATATATCTTGGAAACATCTGGTCTTGCTTGTCCTATAGATAGGATATCAAGCACTATCAAACTATTAGATTCATTAGGGTAAGCTAATATTACAGCATCTGCTACTCTCATTGGTAGTTTAGCCCATCCAGTAATTTTTAAAAAACCGTTTTGGTCTTTTTGTATGTAATCTATATAACCCCATTCACCGCGCTCATCCCTTGCTATATTTATATTCTTAACAATTCCAGGACGTAAAATATTTAATTCACTTAAATTTTTAAATCTTGCAATTACTAAATCTAAACTCCAAGAATATGGAGGTTCATCAAATGGAAATAACAACTTAATACAATTATTATTTTGATAAAAATTAACCAACTGAATACAACTTTTGGAATAGTTATATTGATAATACCATCCTTGTAATTCGTTTAAAATTTTAATTGGATAATTTTTACTAATATAAAACGCACTTATAATTCCTAAAATATAAAAAACTAAATTTTTAAAATTTTGATTGTTTTTATTATTATATTCAGGCAAACATAAGAAAATTACTATTATGGATAATGGTAGATAGACTAAGTGAATAATATAATCAGGTCTTAATGCGTGGTTAATTACATGATTTGACATTGGTGCTCTAGTAATAGTGTTTACTATTCCTAATGCAATTGTATAAAATCCTATAGCAAACCATACTATCATTTCTTCTTTAAGAAATTTTAAATTTAAGATTAGTAATGAAACGAAAGTCAACAATAAAAATAATCCTATAAATACATTTAATTCATAATCTCCTCCCAAAATATTACCCAAAAAGGCTAAAAAATAAGTTATTGTATCTTGCCAGGGATGTTTAGCTATTTCACTCAGTTTTGTATGATGTGATGGATGAACATAATCTCTAAAATAGAGGATATTTGAGATGACAAATAATAATATAAATAAGCATATATTCTTGACTTTTTGATTGAAATTCTGCTGATTATTGAAAATAATAAAAAATGGTGAAATAAACCATGTAATAATTCCTCCAGAAAAAGAATATTGTGATATTATACAAAATAAGGAATATAGCCATACTTTAAGAGATTGATTAATTTTTAATCTAAAAATTAATGCATTTGCGATTAAACAAGCATCAGGAATAAGTCTATGTATAGTGATACCTCGTAACCATCTACTAAAAGAGGACGGAGAAAATAGTAAAATATCATAAAATATTAGAATAAATATATTTTTAGAAAAACTCTTATTTGTGAATAACAACAATAAATATATGAGAATTGACATGAGAAAAGCAAAATGTAATCCCACAATCATTTCTAATTTCACATTCCATTCTTGTAAAACCCATGCAAGCTCAGTAAATAGTATGTTTGGAATTAACTTCCTACTTTCATTATATTGTTTATAAAGAGTTGCAAAAGATAATTGATTGTTAAAAAAGCTTTCTATTTGTTCGCCGGGTACTATCCACTGATCTAGTATTGGAATATTTACACCATATAAATATATAATTAATATCCATATTCCATATATTGTTAGTGGTAATAAAAATACTAAGTTACGTTTTTGTAAAACTAAGCTTTTTATAGAATCGCTCATCTAACTTTTCTCTCTACTTGTAATCAACTCTACACATCCTGAGTTGTGGCGCTAAGAGGATCTTTGAAAAGTCACGATTGATGTATCAAATATTTTTTACCCCACCCTAACCCTCCCCTTAGAAAGGGGAGGGAACTGGATTTCTCTTATTTCCCACCAATACATCGGGGGGACTAAGGGGGGTAATAATGTGATGAAAATGACAGCCAACTACTTTGCAAACATCCTCTAAAGCACAACTATAAATCTTTTTTAATCTGTAGTCTGGTTTTAGAGAAAGACTATGATTTCTGCACCCCAATTCAGAGTTATATTAAGGTAGATATACAACTCCAAATAAGATTTATTATCTTGATTATAAGCTTGATTGTGTAAACAGTAATACAAAAATTACTAAGAATAGTTTATACTTCCGTACCAATAGCAAGACGCACTCCCCAAAATAGGATAAGAAACACGATCGCCAGCCAATCGCGTCTTCCCAATCGTAAGTTATGCCACTGTACCCGATGTTCGCTAGGACTAGTAAAACCTCGTACCATCATCGCATTCGCCATTTGTTCTGCTCGGAGAAGCAAATTTTCCAAAAGTCTTTCTGCAACCAGCATCCACACTTTCACTGCTCCTTTTAACCCCAACTTCTTCCAGTTAATCGCCCTTGTCATAACAGAACGAATCAAATTCTGAATCTCTTCCAAAACAAGGGGAATAAACCGCAAAGACAAAGTTAATGTCAAAGTGAGTTCAGTAACGGGTATTTTAAACCTTTCCAGTGGTTGCATCAAATTTTCTATAGCTGCTGTAATTTCCTCTGGTGCAGTTGTTAATAAGTATAAATTTGTACTATAAATTAATGTAAACACCATTGTACTAACACGTATAGCCAAATCTACAGAATGGCGAGTGACTCTCACAGGTCCCCTATCAAATAAGACATAGTTATATTCTTGTTTTGTACTTCCCGGTAGAGGTGTTATTGAGGGAGAAGGAGTGGCTTCTTTCGCCACTGTTTGTTGTTGAGACGGCAAACGTGGATGGTAATTTATGCTGTAACCATCAGGGCTAATAGATAAAATAACAAGAACAAAAAAGCACAGAGTTAACAGCCAACCCATTTGCTGTCCCCAGACCCGCCTGGGAATGCGAGCAATTAGAGTTGCCAGAATCAAGATAACCACCAACAGAACGCGCCAAAAATTGTTGGCATATAAATAAGTTGTGAGAAAACTCATCAACCAAAAAAACTTAACACGCGGGTCTAGTTTGTGCAGCCAAGTTTGTGGTTGTTCTAAATAAAGACCAATAGGAAGCGATCGCAGTAAATCCATTTTTTAGTCATTTGTCATTTGTCATTTGTCATTTGTCATTTGTCATTTGTCACGTACAAAGGACAAAGAACAAATGACAAATGACAATTGTTACACTCGTGTCGCTCGATTTGCATTAGTACTTTCGACATCACGACTTTTCTTACTTCGCCAGAATATACGAATGGGAGTGCCTTGAAAACCCAAATTCTGACGAAATTGTCGCTCAATGTAACGGCGGTAGTTGTCATTAAAGCGTTTAGCTTCGTTAACAAATAATGCTATTGTAGGCGGCTGAGTACTGACTTGAGTTCCGTAATAAATTCTACCCTGACGACCAGCACGAGAAACAGGTGGAGTGTGTCTGCCAACAGCTTCTTCCAAAACTTCGTTAACAACTGCTGTACTCACGCGACGTTTGTGCGATTCAGATGCCCTGTCCACCAATTCTAGAATCTTCTCAACCCTTTGCCCAGTCAAAGCACTGACAAAAATAATTTCTGCCCATTCAGTAAAGTGCAGTCGTTCTTCCAAATGTTTCTGGTAATCGTAGATTGTGTAAGAGTCTTTTTCTACAGCATCCCATTTATTAACAACCAGTACACAAGCTCGACCATCTTCAATAATGCGTCCAGCCAACTTTTGGTCTTGTTCGGTCACTCCATCTAGAGCATCTATGACCAATAAAACCACATCAGCGCGACGAATCGCTTTGAAAGCACGGTTAATACTAAAAAATTCTGGACCGTATTCCACATTTTTCTTTTTGCGAATCCCGGCTGTGTCGATTAAGCGATAAGTTTTGCCATTGCGCTCAACAACCGTGTCAATAGCATCGCGGGTTGTACCTGAAATTGGGCTAACGATCGCTCTTTCTTCTCCCACAAAGGCATTCAACAAACTAGATTTGCCGACATTTGGTCTTCCCACAATTGCCACTTTAATTTCTTCAAGGGCGGGAATGTCCTTAATGTCGGGGAGATAGGTTACGAGTACATCAAGTAAATCCCCCGTTCCGCTTCCATGAATGGCAGAAACAGCAAAAGGTTCTCCCAATCCCAATTCCCAAAATTCAGCAGCTTGAATTAAGCCAGTTTCTGGAGATTCACATTTGTTTACAGCTAGGATGACAGGAACTGTTTGTTGGCGCAACCACTCAGCAATTTCTTCATCGGCGGGAGTCGGTCCCGTCTGACCATCCACTACAAAGATAGCAACGCTTGCTTCTTGCAAAGCTGCCATTGCCTGTTGGCGAATCAACGGTAAAAATTCCGTGTCGTCATTAAATACCAAACCACCCGTGTCTACAACTAAAAAGTCGCGGCCGTTCCAGTAAGCTTCTCTGTAAGTGCGATCGCGAGTTACACCCGGTTCATCATGAACAATAGCAGATTGTTCTCCTGCCAAACGATTGACGAAGGTAGATTTGCCCACATTAGGGCGACCAATAATAGCTACGATAGGAAGACGCATAATAATATAAGGATGCACGATGCTCCAAATCTTTATTGTAGCTAGCTTAGACTAAATTTTACGTAAATAGTTGTATTGCCTCTGATGGGATATATAGGAATCATAAATGATTTGTGAAAAATTTTAAGTATTGTAGGTAGGGCTACGCCGCACGTTTGCTGTTGGTGGGCATTGCCCACCCTACTACGTATATTTCACAAATCAAATACGATTGCTATAACATGAGAAAATTATATAAATTTTAGTTATCATCGCTTGGACTAGCGGCTCTTAATGAATAAATTGATGAAACTGTATGAATTGGCAAGAATTTTGTTTACTATTAACGTCTGTCTTAGTTAGTGTCGCAGGGCAGTTTTTTTTAAAGTTAGGTGCAGCTAAGTTGGGAAAAGTGAATTCAGCCAACACGGTGAGTCATATTCTCAGCATAGCTACAACACCTGAATTACTAGCAGGGCTAGGCTGTTATGGTTTAGGTGCTCTAGCCTACATACTGCTTTTGACTAGAGTCAATTTGAGCATTGCAGGTCCGTCTGCATCTTTAGTTTATGTTTTCTCAGTTTTGTTAGGTTACTTCATATTCAAAGAATCAATTCCTCTTGTACGTTTAGTAGGCTTGGGTTTAATTGTTAGTGGAGTGATATTAGTCGTTTGGCAAAAATAACAGCAATGAGGAGTGCGATCGCAATGACCGCCGCAATCAAAAAATTGACTTTTGAAGAGTACCTGCAATATAACGATGGCACAGATACTCAATACGAACTGGTTGATGGAGAATTAATTCCCATGAGTCTTGGAACTGGCAAACATGGTGGAATCTCTAAGTTTTTAGAACGAAAGTTCGATGATGAAAGTGCCAAAATGGGAAGGAATTGGATTGCACAAAAGTTTTCCGTCGGAATTCGCTCCCCTCGCGGGGGGCGCTGGGACACTTCACGAGTTCCAGACGTAGTAGTTTTACCTGTAGAACAGTGGGATGCGCTGTCTAATCGGGAAGCAGTTATCGAACTTAACGGACCACCGCCCATTCTTGTAGTCGAGGTAGTCAGTGAATCTACTCGAATTACCGATTATTGAAGTAAGCGTTCGGAATATGCTGTTCTTGGAATTCCCGAATACTGGATTGTCGATCCCATTCAAGAAGTAATAACAATATGCATCCTAGTAGAAGGCTTTTACGATGCTATGACTTACGTGGGAGAAGAACGCATTATTTCTCCTACTTTTCCAGAGTTAGAGTTTTGGTCATAGTGTCAAAATCTGGTTTCATATCAAGAAGATCCATCGCGATCCCCCCTAGCCCCCCTTAAAAAGGGGGGAAAATACTCTTAAAAGTCCCCAAAGAAAATTTGAAACTCTGTTTTTACGTTAGTCCGCGTAGGCGGACTTTGTTTGTATAGCAGCGAATTCTATTCGCCTCAATTATTCTCCCTCCAAAGTGATAGAAGAGCGTTAACTAGCCGAGTTCGCGGTTGGTTCTACTTCAACCTGTGCCTTTTGCCCAATTTTTGGTTCAGTACCTGCTAGCAAACGTTGAATATTGCTGCTGTGGCGCAAAATAACATACAAACCACCAATAACACCAAATAAAACGTAGGGGAGTGGTTGATGTAGAATTACCATCAAAATAGGCACAGCGATCGCACCTGCAATAGAACTTAAAGAAACAATCCGAGATATTGCCACAACAACAGCAAACACACCAACTGTTGCCAAACCAACCATCCAATTCATAGAAAGCAAAAGCCCTAAACTAGTAGCAACTGATTTACCGCCACTAAAACCCAAAAATATAGATTTGCTATGTCCCAAAACAGCAAATAAACCAGCCAAAGTCACCATCCAAGGTTGCCATAATTGAATATCCACTGTTGAAGGAACCAAGCTTTGACTAGAAGCAAAGTCAAAAAACCAGTAAACCAGGAAGATTGCCAAGACACCCTTCAAACAATCCACAAGTAAAACAAAAGCGCCCGGTCCTGTCCCCAAAGTTCTCAGTACATTGGTTGCACCAGTCGATCCAGAACCAACTTCCCGAATATCAATCCCCTTAAGAAGCTTAGCCACTGTATATCCGGTAGGTATCGAACCCAGTAGATAAGCCAAAATCAAAACCGCCCCACACAAACTAAACCAAGTCATCATAATTTGTCATTTGTCATTAAATCACTGGTCACTGGTCACTGGTTACTGGTCACTGATTAAAAATCATCATCATAAGTTCTCATCATTTTAGGGTCGGGAGCAAAAGCTAGCCATAGGGGAAATTGCAGCAATGCTAAACTAATTTGCTCTTCCGAATCATCAATGATAATCAAGGGCAATAAATTGGCTTTTTCCAGTCTCTCTGCTTTTTGTGCTAAAGCCTCTGGTGTTTCAAACAATACCACGCCCCTATCCGGTCCAAAGTCAGGACGACCTATTCCCAAGCAATCTTGTAAACCCCGTCGCCATTCTCCTAGACGTTCTGGTGTATTTGCTAATACTAAAGTCCTAACGCGATCGCCATACAGCTTATTTAATATTGAAATAACTGCTGAGGCAATCAAAATATTCTGTAACCGACTGCCCATTGTGCGTAAAGCACCTCGACCCCCTTGGTTAAAGAACCAATTAGAGACTCGTTCTGCATGAATTGGTTCAAAGGTGCGACGCAATTGCCAAGCCGGACCGTAGTAATCTGGTTTTGTTCTGTACTGGTCAATCAAACGACGAATTTGCTTAATCGTGTCCTGAAATTGCTGTTGGGCAAATTGAGGTGTTATGGATTGTGATTCCTTCGGCTTGACTTCCGATCTTATCTCTCTTACCTCAAGCACTTCCGGTTCTGGTTTTGATTGTGGCACCAGTTGCATTTGTTCTGCTGCTGCGACTAAGTCCTGCAAGCTTCCTGTCAGGTAATCTTTAAAACCTTGTACCCGAATTGCTAAATCTTGGGAAGAACCCGCGAAAGTCGTCCGCATTTCATTACGAATGCGTTCTTGACGCCGTTCTAGTTGTTCTACAGAAATTTGCAATGCCTGTTTGCGTTGTTCTAACTGAGACAAAGCGTCTTGTACCAATTGTGACATCGCCATTTGAGTTTCCCCAAATTGCAATTGGAGGGTTTTGTGGGATGCTTGTAAACTAGAGATTTCTCTTCTGAGTGCTTGTTCTTGGCGTTGCAACTCTTGGAGTCGTTGTGCTGCTTCTGCTTCTCGATCGCTCTTGTCTGATTCTGATTTTACATCTGACTCCAGGGCGGTAATTTCTTGTTCTAACTGCGTCATTGCCTCATTCGTTGACTTTTCTGTCGCATCTGTCGCATCTGTTGGTTCTACGTCCGATACAGGCAAAACAGAAGCAGGTCGATCTTGTTCTGTGTCAACTTGAGTATTTTGCGCTGATATTTCTACCACCGACTCCACAGATGATTTTTCTGGTTGTTCAGATTTTATTTCTTGCTGTTGGCTTGTCATCAATGGCTCATCAGTTGGTTGTGGTGTTTGAAATTCCTCTGGGTTCATAGCAATAATTTAATTTTTAGGACGCGAGGCAATCGCTTTTTTGCAATATACATCCCTGGGTACTATGTACCAAGTTAAATATAACTCATAGTGACATCTTTTACTCTAACCTTCGTGCATGATGTGAGACGGCATAGCTGTTGAAGCTAACTACGCGGACAGCGTTCTTCTAAGCAAACTTTTAGGGTTTTGGGGTCAAATATAATTGGCAAAAAGTGAATGCTGTTTATTTCTTTAAAATAAAACAGTATAGGAACCCGATTCCAAAATATGCGCCAGTTCAGCCATTCTCGATAGGGAAAGCTACGAATTAATTTGTCGCCTCTGTAAATATCCAAGTCGGTAGCGGTAAACCTCAAGCGTATTGTTACCGCCTGAAACATGAGAAATAAGCCAAGCAGTGTCACAAATAAACCCACCCACAGCTGCACGAAAAGCAGTGGAATTGCTACCAGAACTAACACTACAGGTATATTGTAACTGGGTTTGAGTTCTACGGTTGATACTGGGTTGGAAGTATAAGAAGTAGCCATACTTAAAACTCCTACTTGGCTTGTAGATTTTACCCGTATTTTAGAATCTTGTTATGAGTCATCAGTCATTGCTCTTTATCCCAAAGACAAAGGACGAAGAACAAATGACAAATGACTAAAACCCCTGCATTAAAGCACTACCAGATCCTTGGAACATGACCCAAGAAAGAAAGAAGTTACTAATAAATATAATCAGTAAGGCAGTCACAACAGCAGATGTCGTAGATTGTCCTACTCCTTTTGCTCCTCCTGTTGTTGTTAATCCCCAGTTACATCCTATAACAGCAATGAGAACCCCGAAGCAAAATGCTTTCACCATTGCACTCAGAATATCCCAAGTATTTAGAAAATTCCTCGCTGAGTCTAGAAAAACTGTATCGGAAAGATTGTATACATTTGTTGCGATCGCCATTCCTCCCAGCATCCCTGTTACTAAAGATAGAAGTGTGAGAATGGGCAGCATAATGCAACAAGCCAGTACGCGAGGTATAACAAGATAATCAATCGGGTCTGTTTTTAGCATCATCAGAGCATCGATTTGTTCGGTAACTCGCATTGTTCCAATTTCTGCTGCAAATGCCGAACCAACTCGCCCTGCGATAATAACTGCTGTTAACACGGGTGAGAGTTCTCGTGTCAGCGCTACAGCTAGAACTCCACCTACAACATTGCCAGCACCAAAGGTAATAAACTCTCTTGCTACCTGGATAGTAAATACTGCACCAACAAAAATAGCTGTTAATAAGGCAATGAACAGCGAATCGGGACCAACTGCTGCGAGTTGCTCTAAGGTATTGCGCCGATGGATTTTTCCTCTCAATAAGTGAATCATGACTTGTCCACTCAAGAAAGTTGCAGCCAGCAATCGCTGACTCCATGTCCCTAAACTGGATTTTGATATGTCATTGGTCATTTGTCATTGGTCATTTGTCATTGGTTATTGGTCATTTGTCATTGGGTATTAGTTATCACCTGTGTTCCCTCATCCTCTCACTCCCTCTCCCTACCTATTGGTCTAGATTAAGTAAGTGGAAGGAAAATAAAAGCCATTATATTAACAAATGTAACAAAGGCTAAAATTCTTACAAATGACGAATCACCAATGACCAATGACGATCTTGACTAATTCACTACTAATTGTGACGACTTACTTAACTAAGTTTAAAGCTCTTTTCAAAAATTCAAGCGTCGCTCATACTCTGTCTCATTTCAATGAGAACCTGAGTTTACGGTCAAATGCTATCTGTACTTGGATCGCTGTAGATTTTCTCTTTGGGGATCGCAGGACGTCTCTTGGAAAAATTGTGTATGTATTTTAATGTAAACTTAAGATTTTTGAACTCTCGACTGAAACAGAGCGATCGCGCTTATTGTAGAAAATGACAATTGGATTACTCTGTTAACCACTCAATGACTTCTTTCTTGCCTTATGAGCATTATTACGAACTTTCTCCGCTCTCTGTTAGTGTCGATTATTTTCAGCTTCGTTGCTCCTATGCTCATTATCGGTGGCTTTCTGCTGAGTGTCTCTCTCCTAGCTTATATTCCCGGATTCCAAACTGTGACTGATGCGATCGCCAATCCTATCTTGGAGTTTCTTGCTATCTTTGGCAGTGGCACTCCTCTTTACGGTCTCTTTGTTATCTGTTCTACCTTTAGTGTTGTCGGAGCACTATTTGAGATTTATGCCTACTACAGATGTCAAATTTTACGCTAAATCTATAGTTTCCCTATTAAAGACTATATCCTTATACAACTTCAAACTTCCACTATCCTAGCTTCTACAACAGCAGGTTTACCTTAACTTCACCTACCACATACAGATAATCCTTGCTTTACTGGTATGTTCTCGGTTTTCAAACTTAATGCGTATCGGCTAAAATCTGTCCATCAACACTCGTATAAATAATCACTAATGCTTTAGGCTTTTCTTTCTTCTGCCTTCTGCCTACATGCTCCTGTTTTTTTACGGTAGTAACTTTTTTTGTTTATCTACCGTTAGTTAAGCTTTGAAGACTTGTATAGCTTTTTGTTACTTTCTGGTTAAATATTAACAAACAAAGTTACAAATAAATCTAAAGAAAATATAAAATATTTTTACAAGAAGTGAAATTCGCAACAACCGCTTGTTTTTCTTAACATAGAAAAGCAGGCATTCTGCGTGCTTTGCATATAGTATCTAAGTCTGTTAGGAGTTTTTCAACTGCTCATGGTGTGGCCTTTTAAACCTAGATTCCAGAAACAAATTGCTCGGATTGAAATTACTGGTGCAATTGCCAGTGCTACTCGTAAGCGGGTATTGGAAGCACTGAAAACAGTAGAAGAAAGAAAATTTCCAGCACTACTGCTACGAATTGACAGCCCTGGTGGTACGGTAGGAGATTCCCAAGAAATATACAGTGCATTAAAAAGATTGCGCTCAAAAGTGAAAATAGTTGCTAGTTTTGGTAACATTTCTGCTTCGGGTGGGGTTTACATCGGTATGGGAGCAGAGCACATCATGGCGAATCCTGGTACGATTACAGGTAGCATTGGTGTGATATTGCGCGGTAACAACTTGGAACGCTTGTTGCAAAAAATTGGTGTCTCCTTTAAGGTAATAAAGTCAGGACCTTACAAAGATATTTTGGCTTTTGACAGAGAACTGACAGAACCAGAACACAACATTTTGCAAGAATTGATTGATACAAGTTACCAGCAGTTTGTACAAACTGTAGCTGATGCACGTTCTCTTGGTGTAGAAACAGTGAGAAGTTTTGCAGATGGTCGAATTTTTACAGGACAGCAAGCATTAGAGCTAGGTGTTCTAGACCGATTGGGAACAGAAGAAGATGCTCGCCGTTGGGCTTGTGAACTTGTTAGTCTCGATCCTGAAAAAACTCCTGTTTTTACTTTAGAAGAACGCAAGCCTCTGTTAAGTCGTCTCGTACAAGGAAGTATTCAAGGTTCACCAGGGCTAAGTGCTGGAATTGATTGGGTTGAATTTGAAATGTCTACAAGCGGATTGCCTTTATGGTTATATAGACCATAAAGAAAAAATAGTCATTAATCCGTTGTCATTTGTCATTTGTTCTTAGTCGTTTGTCTGAGACAATGAATAAACAGTGACCAGTGACCAGTAACCAGTAACCAGTTAAGGAGGAAAACTAAGTGGAGTGGCGAATGCGGGCGATTCGCGGCGCAACAACTGTTTCAGAAAATACGGTTGAAGCAATGCAAGAAGCAGTGATGGAAATACTTGATGAACTTGAAAAACGGAATCAATTACATCCAACAGATATCATTAGCGTAACATTTACTGTCACAAGCGATTTGAATGCAACTTTTCCGGCAGCGATCGCAAGAAAGCGTCCGTACTGGGATATTGTACCAATGTTGGATGTCCAGCAGATGCACGTTGAGGGTAGTTTGGAACGGTGCATCCGTTTTTTAGTTCACGTTCATCTTCCTGCTTCTGCCCCAATTCATCATGTCTATTTGCGTCACGCTGCGAGTTTGCGCCCTGATTGGTCTTTACCTGTTTTGGAGGGAGTGGGGAGTAGGGATTAGGGATTGGGGAACTCGGGGCCCCCTATGGGGATAAGGGGCAATGGGGAATAGGGATTAGGGATTAGGGGATAAGGTAGACAAGGAGGACAAGGTAGAATGAATGAACCCCCTTAATGCCCGATGCTTAATGCCTAATCTCCAATCTCCAATCCCTAATCGCCAATCCCCAATCCCAACTAATTGCTGTGATGAAACCGAATACCTAAAAAAATGTCATACACAAATCCGAAAAAGTCTTTTTTCTGTAGCAACCCTGTTGATTGATAACAGCCTTTTTCATCAAGGAGAGGCTTCATCAAGTAATAAGTGGGCTGGTAATTATACCAGGGAATGGAAGGCCATAAATGATGGATTAAATGATAGTTCTGCCCCCCGATCAGAACGTTTAGAATGGGATTGGGGTAAACGCGAGCATTTTTCCAGCGATCGCGTTCCGTAAAAGGACGATGGGGTAAGTAATCAAAAAACAGTCCTAGTGCTATGCCCACTACAAAAGCAGGAATAAACCAGAAATTGAGAATATATCCTAAAAAGTGGTATTGAACTGAGATATAAACCATCGCAATGACAATTGCCCTGCTAATAAACCACTCGAGCAGTTCGTATTTACGCCATAATTGCCGCTTGAAGAAAAACACTTCATGGTATAAAAATCGTACAGCAATTAACCACAAAGGACCACCTGTAGAGACGTAGTGATCCGGATCGTCATCTGGATCGTTAACGTGGGCGTGATGCTGCAAATGGACTCTTGTAAAAACAGGGAAAGCGAAAGCTAGCATGAGAGCACTGCCATGCCCTAACATAGCATTCATGACTCGATTGCGATGAGCAGATTGGTGACAGGCATCGTGAATCACTGTGCCTGCCATATGTAAAGCTAGAGTGTTAGCAGTAAAGCACACCCAGTGTTGCCATTCCCAAACCCAGTAGCCAAAGTTAGATAACACTAGTATTGCCACTGCTACCAAAAACATCAGCAGCGTCGGGTTGAGAGCGCCCGGAGGCGCTAGAAAATCCTTTGGGGGGACTGTCAGTGGCTTTGGTGCCTCCGACGTCAGCATCTTAAACTCCTTTTTCGTCGATCGATTATCTAGATCATGCCACTTTTCCATGAATAAAAGTTAAGTTTTGACAGGCAAAATTGCAGAAAGTAAATTTTGTCTAAAAAATTTATCATCGTTTCCACATAATAGCAGCAGAATAAGGGTATGATTTCAAGCGAGTCGTTCACGATTGGTTCTGTAGCGACAGACAAGAGAAGCATTCTAACTTTAGGATGATTCCCAGAGTAGCTCCCTAAGTTCCAGCTCCTATGCAACTAAAAGATTCCCTTCGCCGTACAAAAATTGTCGCCACAATCGGACCTGCTACCAGCAGCCCGGAAATGCTGAAAGCTATTATTGAAGCTGGTGCAACAACGTTGCGACTCAACTTTTCCCACGGAACTCACGCCGACCATCAGCGAAATATCCGCCTCATTCGACAGACCGCATTTGAACTTAATAAACCAGTAGCTATCCTTCAAGACTTACAGGGTCCGAAAATTCGTTTAGGCAAGTTTGAAAATGGATCTATAGTCTTGGCAAAAGGCGATCGCTTTATTCTGACGAATCGCCCAGTTGTGGGGATGCAAGATATAAGTTGCGTTACCTACGAATACTTAGCAGATGAAGTGCCAGTCGGGTCAAGAATTCTGCTAGACGACGGGCGAGTAGAAATGCTTGTAGAGGATATCAATCGCGAAAAAGGCGATTTATACTGTCGCGTGACAGTCGGTGGGATACTTTCCAACAACAAAGGAGTAAACTTTCCAGGAGTTTACCTTTCCATCAAGGCAATGACGGAAAAAGACCGAGAGGATTTGATTTTTGGTCTCGACCAGGGCGTTGATTGGGTAGCTCTTTCCTTTGTCCGCAATCCTCAAGATATGATTGAGATTAAAGAGCTGATTTCTAGCACGGGTAAGCAAGTACCAGTTATTGCCAAAATAGAGAAGCACGAAGCGATCGAACAAATGGAAGCCGTTCTAGCATTGTGCGATGGCGTAATGGTAGCAAGAGGCGATTTGGGCGTAGAATTGCCAGCTGAGGATGTACCAATACTACAAAAACGGTTGATTGCCACTGCTAATCGTTTAGGAATTCCCATTATCACCGCCACTCAAATGTTGGACAGCATGGTGAGTAACCCCCGTCCAACTCGTGCTGAAGTATCAGATGTGGCAAATGCGATTTTAGATGGTACGGATGCGGTGATGCTCTCAAACGAAACTGCTGTTGGTAAGTTTCCAGTAGAAGCCGTCGCTACCATGGCGCGAATTGCCGAACGGATCGAACAAGAAGAAGCACAAAATACTAACACCAGTTTACTAAAAGATCCAAAGCGTTCCATTCCCAACGCTATCAGCCAAGCAGTCGGTCAAATTGCAGAACAGCTAGGTGCAGCAGCAATTATGACTCTGACACAAACAGGAGCAACAGCGCGGAACGTCTCCAAATTTCGTCCCCAAACACCAATTTTAGCAGTGACACCTCATGTCAATGTGGCACGGCAATTACAGCTCGTGTGGGGAGTTAAACCGTTGTTGATGTTAGAACTCCCTTCCACAGGTCAGACATTCCAAGCAGCTATGAATGTTGCTCAAGAAAGGGGATTGTTGTCTGAGGGAGATTTGGTAGTCATGAGTGCAGGAACTCTTCAAGGGGTTTCTGGTTCCACAGATTTGATTAAAGTGGAAGTTGTCACAGCAGTCCTCGGTCAGGGAATTGGATTGGGACAAGGTTCGGTAAGCGGTCGCGCAAGAGTTGCTTACAATGGTATGGATGCTAGTCATTTTAACCACGGAGAAATTTTGGTTGCGCCTAGCACTAGTGCTGATTTCGTTGATGCAATTCGGAAAGCCTCTGGAATTATTACTGAAGATGAAAGTCTCACTAGTCATGCAGCTGTAATTTGTTTGCGTCTTAACGTTCCTGTTATTGTTGGTGTTAAAAATGCAACACAAGTCATTCGCGATGGAGCCATTTTAACGATGGACGTACAACGCGGGTTGGTTTACTCTGGTGCAGTCGGAACTCCATAAATTAAGAGGTCACTCCTTATATTCTCTCTGTGCTCTCTGTGCCTCTGCGGTTTAAAAATCATTTATTTAACCGCAGAGGCGCAGAGTACGTAGACGAGTAAAGTACAATATATTAAATTAATAATCAGAGCATAGGTTTAACAATGAAAACCGAACAAGATAGACAACAATTAATTAAAGAGATTAATGTACTGCTACATCAAGCTTATGACAGTACATTAGATGAGATTTACGCATTGTTAAAACGAATCGATGATATGGAGGATGAAGAAGACTTATTAGCTATTGAAGAAGCTAGAGAAGACATACGCATTAATGGTACTGTATCTTGGGAGGAAATAGAAGAAGAAATAAGAAACGATAGGCACAAGGACGTTGCGTGAGTTACAAAGTAAAATTTACAAAAGGTGCCAAAAAACAGTTGAGAAAACTACCCCTCGACGTGCAAGAACGCATACAAGCGAGAGTCAACGATTTAAAAATAGAACCGCGTCCAGACGGGGTTAAAAAGTTAAAAGGGCAAAAAAATTCATATCGTATTCGTATTGGTGATTATCGTGTAGTTTATGAAATAGAAGATGACATTTTAAAGGTAACTGTCGTCAAAGTAAAACATCGGAGTGAAGTTTATAAGGATGATGGTTAAAAATTGCACGGAGAAAACTACATTGGTGTTAAGGCTTATACTAGTTTTTTGGTCATACTGTAGCGAATAGTTTTCATTTCTAGTCTCCTCAACTCTTCCTCTTCGAGTGTTTCAATACTCCCACCTCTTGCTCTAGCATCTGCTGGAAATAAAAAGAATCGTAGTCTTTTAGGTGATGAAAAAAGGCGTAATTCACAAGTTCCTACACTTTCTGGTTGGACAAAAGGATACGTTAAATGTGTCTCTCCTGGTGATAAGCCGTTAAATAGAATCTCTTCATCTCTCCACAGTATGTATTACTGGTTTAAAACAACCATTTGAGTCGATTTTAATCATATAGATGTGCATAGGGGATTCTGTAGAATTGTGAATACTCAATCGAAAAATCTTCCTATGTTCAATGAGATATCCATTACGATCGCCAAGTTTTATTTCCTTGGCTGCTTCTAGTCGATCGGGTGTTCCATTTGCGTCTCTCACAAGGACAGTTACCTTGAGGGCAAAGTTTGTTTCTGGAATCGCTAGCACATCTGTCCAACAGTAAAGCTGTTCTCTAATATCCCAAAGGTCACTTTGAGAAAGCGGAATTAAACCTTTACTAGGATTTAGAGCTAAAAGTGTGTCTATAATCTCAATAACCCTTTCAAAATTGTTCTCAGAGAATCTCAGCTTGTCGATGAGCGTCTGTTGAAGCCCGATCGCGTCCTGAACAGCATTCTTGAGTTTTTGCCAGTGGACATACTCGTTAATCCCAATAACTACGACGAGCGATCGCCCCTGTTTAATAGGTTCAAATTTAACCTCAACGTCTAACACAGTCATCTTGCGCTCAAGTTTTTCTGTTTCTTGGAATTGCTCTGTCATAACCCCCGTTATTTCTTCATTGCACTCTGTGTATAAAATAGTTCTTACACTTGAAGCTGCCATAACCTAATTTCTAAATCATCCCCACCACTAGCAATTAGATTGCCATCAGGGCTAAAGGCAACTGTACGTACTTCTCCTAAATGTCCTGTTAGAGTTTGCAATAACTTCCCTGTTACTAAATCCCAGAGTTTCACAGTATAATCCGCACCAGCACTGGCAATTTTTGTTTCATCTTGACTGATGGCAACACACCAAATTCGACCTGCATGACCTGTCAAAATATGAGGAGATTTCTTGCTACCTGTTGCTAAATCCCAAAGTTTGATTGTTCGGTCTGCACCGCTACTAATTAGAGTTTGAGTTTGCGAGCTAATTGCCAATGACAAAACTTCGCTTAAATGAGCGTGGGGAATAATGTACGCTGGTTGTTCAGTACCTTTGTCTAAATCCCAAAGTTTAATAGTGGAATTTTGACCGCCACTAGCTAGCATTCGTCCATCAGAACTGAAAGCAAGCGCGAGAACTGGACTTTGGTGTGCTTGAAGACTACGCAACCATTTACCCGTTTTTAAATCCCAAAGGGAAACTTTCCCGTGTTCTGCACCCGTAGCAAAACAAGGACGTTGGGGATTTGGATTAACGGGTAATACCGGAACTAAAGTTAGTGTTTTAGAAGAAGCTTTGATTGTGTAGCGACAATCTCCCGTTTTTTTGTCTGACAATTGACTGCAATCCCATGCCTTAACGATCGCATCAGTACTGCTACTGAGCAGAATTTGTCCGTCAGGGCTGATACCAACACACTTAACGCGATCGCGCTCTTTTATCCCTCTAGAGAAAGAATAATTGAGGCTATTGGAAGTCGCATCTGTACAAAAAAAGTCCGCCAACACGGACTTAACATGGAAAGTAGGATTTCAAATTTTCTTTGCCCAAAGCGATCGAAGAGCAATAAGCTAAGGTTTTTGAAGATTTGTTGTCATCCAATCGTGCGAACCTTTTCAGCATTTTTATTTAGGTAATTATTGATATATTAAAATTAGTATAAATTAGTACACGTCATTAAAGTAGTATTCCGGGCTTCTAGAAAATTAATACATTAAGAAAATATAAAGAAATTTGCTTGGCTTCTAAATCAGTTGCACGAGTTTCCGATCTCTCGATTGTTCGCGATCGCACCGTTAGGTTAAACTCTAAAATTAGAAGCATTTAACGAGTCTCCTAACTCATCTATCGAGCGAGAAGCTTTATGTCCTGTAAACATCTGAATGAACTGACTCTAGAAAATCTAATTCTTAAAGCCAACTACCCAGTATTTCGGTGTGAAGAGTGCATGCGGATTAATGGACGTTGGGTGCATCTTCGCATTTGTCAGACTTGTGGCAAGATGCTGTGCTGTGACTCGTCTGAACATCAACATTCCCGCCGTCACTACGAAGAAACCGGACATATGGTCATTAGTTCAGCAGAATTAGGAGAGCAATGGCTGTGGTGTTTCGCGGATGAGCAACAGAAGAATTATTAAAATAAAGTACTTTTAAAAAATCCATGCAAATTGCTCTACCACCTGAAGTCGAAGCCCTAGTAAAACGTCAGCTCACAAGCGGGAAGTATCAAAACGCAATTGAAGTTATTCTTGCAGGTGTGAAACTCCTAGAACAACAAGAAGATATTTATCAAGGGCGATTGCAAGAACTGCAAGAAGAAGCAAGTATTGGGTTGGCAGCATCCCAAAGGGGCGAAGTTGTTGATGGCTCAACTGCAATGGGTCAAATTCTTTCTAATTTACGCGCACGTTACGGTGTCTCAGGCGAAGCATGACTCAACAATTTCGCCTCACCGAACCTCCTATTATTTACATCAAGCTGCCCATTTGGAAAGAATTTGACTTTCTGTAAGCTTAAGAGCATTTGCAATTTTATAAAGTGTTGTACGATGTGGCATAGAAGCAGAGTTAAAAAACCTACTTAATGACGGTTCCGGAATTCCTGTTTTTTCTGAAAGTTTTATAATTCCTCCCCATCTATCTACCTCATTCCGAAGAGATTTTTTGAATTCTACTATATCTTTGGCAATCCGATCTAAGTCATCAAAAGAAATAATTCTCTATAGAAGAGGCTACGCCAATACACAGAGATGTCAGCACAAAAAGTGGCGGTCATTGATTACCGCAAAGTCAATGCAGCAAACTCACTCTTGCCCAAACCATCCATCCTCTCAAGCTGTGGTTGGAGCCACCTGCATCTGGAAGTTTATCAACAGCCAAAATTTGAAGTTACAGAGCATCAACACACGATGCACGTCATTGCCTATGCTCCAGTTTCCTCTCGCTTTCCCGCATCCTCAAAAGGAGAACGGTGGTTGGATGGTAAGTTGCACTGCGAGAAGCGACATCAGGGAGATATTGCAATTATTCCTGCAGGAATTTCCCATCGCTGTAACTGGAATACCTCTGTTGAGTTCACAATTTTGGCAGTTGAGCCTGCACTTCTCCAACAGGTCGGTCAAGATATTGTGAACGGCGATCGCATTGAACTCATACCTCAGTTTATGGATCGGTCAGATGCACTGCTCCAAGGGATTTTCTTAACTTTGAAAGAAGAAGTAGAGGTTGGTAAAATTGGTGGCGATTTGCTGATTGATAATCTCAAAACCACATTAGCGATTCACCTTTTACGGAACTATTGCACCACACAACCTAAGCTTCCGGCTCGTTCAGATGGATTATCTCAATTAAGGCTGCAACAAGTGAGGGAGTATATCCACGAGCATCTCGATAGGAATTTGAAACTGGTCGAGTTAAGTGCGATCGCTCAAATCAGCCCCTATCATTTTCTACGTCTGTTCAAGCAACAAATGGGTATAACACCACATCAATACATTCTACAGAGTCGAATTGAAAAGGTGAAACATATGCTGCAACATAGCGATTTGAGTATTGCAAATATTGCAGTGCAAACTGGTTTTTCCGATCAAAGCCACTTGACGAGATGCTTTAAACGCATAGTTGGCGTGACTCCCAAAAAAAGTCTGACATTTCGTTCCTCTAGCCTAGGAAGTAATTAAATCATTTCGATGTACAGTAATATCATTTTCTACGTCTGTTCAAGCAAAGAATGGGTATAACCCCACATCAATATATTCTACACAGTCGAATTGAAAAGGCGAAATATCTACTGCAACATAGCAATTTAAGTATTGCGAATATTGCCTTGAGAAGTGGTTTTTCCGATCGAAGCCATTTGACGAGATGCTTTAAACGCATAGTAGGCGTAACTCCTAAAAAAAGGATGAAGGATGGAAATCGCGCAAAAACTTACTAAAACTCCGCAACTTTTTTCTAGAGTCCTGGAATGAAAGCTTTTTAAGCTATTAACAGCAGGTTCTACTAGGGGAAAAAAGATGAAAATTGAACAAACTGAGGTTTCGATCTCTACACCGGATGGGCAAATGCCTGCCTTCCGGCTGACACCAACCGAGCCTAACCACAAGCCAGCTGTCCTCCTATTGATGGAGGCTTTTGGCTTAACGTCTCATATTCGAGATGTAGCAATCCGAATTGCGAGGGAAGGATATGTAGTACTCGCTCCCGATTTGTACTATCGCGAGTTACCTAACAATAAGTTTGGATATGATGAGGTGGAATCAGCGATGGCAATGATGTATCGCCTCGATCTTAAATCTGTAGAAGCAGATATTCGAGCAGCATTGGCTTTTTTGAAGTGGCAAAAAGATGTGTATCGTGATAAGCCGGGTACGGCTTGCGCCAAAGGCGAACGCATCGGGGTGACTGGTTTCTGCTTGGGTGGCGGCTTAAGCTTTCTCACCGCTTGCAAGTTGTCAGATGAAATAGCAGCAGCAGCCCCTTTTTATGGCATGGTGCTAGACGAGTGGATTGATGCGGTGAAAGATATTGCCGTACCCGTTCACTTGTTCTTTGGAGGAATCGATCCGTTCATTCCACGCGATCGCATTCAACAAATTGAGTCGCGGTTCCAGGAACTTGGTAAAGACTATACTTTGAAGGTTTATCCTGATGCAGGTCATGGTTTTTTCTGTAACGAACGATTCGACTACAACCGCTCGGCGGCGGAAGACGCTTGGCTGCAACTGACACGATTCTTCGAGCGACATTTGCTCAGAGAAAGCTAAAAATTATGTCAAGTGCCAACTACACAGTAGAGAGGGAGATAGTATCACAGGACTTACGCAAAGCCCCCCTTTTTAAGGGGGGTTGGGGGGATCGACAACGTGTGAAACCCTTAAAATACGGTTGAGATTGCGTAAGTCCTATATCATATTTGGATCGCGTTCAATACGAAAGCCAACAACCCACAAAGGAGTATCAGACCGAGTACATAAAGAGTTATGGTAGTGCGTTTACTCTGAATCCAGATTTGCTCGTAGGAAAGTAAATGATTCTGAATGAGCAAGAATGCAGGAGGATTAAATATGAAAGGCAGTAACCGACTCAGTACAAGTCGCAGAAAAAAGTTGACAGACCACAACAACTTGCCAAGAGAATCTTGGTTATACTGCCAGGGATAAGCAACTTGGGAAAGGTATACCAAGGCTTTTGTATCAGGTAACCGTAAAGATTCGTATAAAGGTAAAGCCCGCGAGATCTCGTCATTAGTTTGAGAAAGCGCTTCATTCAAAATACATACATCCTCCAGTGCTGAATTTACCCCTTGTCCGATATCTGGAGGAAAGCAATGAATGGCATCTCCTAAAAGTACAATTCCATCTGGTTTATACTGGGCTATCTCTTGAGATGGTTGTTCTTGGCTTAACAAGAAGTGCAATCCAGAACAGTATTGGGGAATGGGGAAGTAACCGCCTTCACTGTTCACAAATCTCTCAGCTTCTTCAGGCGACACTATTTGACGTAAAGGTAATTGTGGAAAAGCTTTCTCAAAAAAATTGTACAGTTCCTCAGTGTTTTTCAATTCCCATATTTGATGGTCTGGGTACTTAATAATATTTGCAGAACGGGCGTCATCTGAGTTTTTCAGAGGCAGTAGACCAAGAGAAACAGAACGCTTGCGACCTCGCAAAGCCCCACGAATTGCATATGCTATAGTGCTTACGGCGCGGTTCTTGCCACTACGATCCAGAGGAAATTTTGGTGGGAGGGTTAATACTTTATATCTTAGAGAGGAACTGGGCGAGGGAAAAAGCTTCATTTCAAATTTGTCTGATGTAGGTTTGTCCCACTCTTTTAAGGTGTTGCGGACGATGGAGTGAAGACCATCACAACCAACTAAAAGATTGGGTTCAAATGTGACAATACTCTCGTTCTCTATGCGGACAACAACTTCCAACTTTTCCAGATGTGAATTATTTATACCTTTTTTGTTGATTTGCACGCACTTTGCATTGAACAAGACAGTAATGCGATCTTGCCAATTTTGTTCAATTTCCTGGTATAACAAAAGTACAAATGCTTTGCGTGGCAGCCAATAGGCAGTTTTCCGATTTGGATTTACAGTAGGTAAGTTAGATGTTGTGCAACTGCCATTTGGTTTAATTTTGGTCAAGTAAAATTCTGTACTTGGAACGCTAATTTCTGATAGCTTTTCCGTCAGACCGAGGAAATCTGTGAATTTTTGACCTCGACCATCAATTTGATAGTTGAATGATTTGTCAGGTTCATAGTAATCAGCAGTGGCACGTTGTTCCAAAACTGTAATATTCGTCCAACCATATTTAGCTAACATTAATGCGGTGGCAAGTCCAGCAGGTCCCCCGCCAACAATCAAGACATTTTGGCGAAAATGATGACTCTCTTTTTGTGCAAACGATTCTTCAGTCAACATGTAGATTGCCTTAAAAGCTACTATTTTTAGAAGTTACATCTTTATGCTTTATTTTACCGTACTTACTATCTCATAAAAATGGCATTACTTCTATATACTCCCTAAAGTAGATTACTTATTGTTTAATAATCCGATCTCCTACAAGAAAATATTAGCACTTGAGCCACTATCCTAACTTCCTCATACAAGATAGCTCCATTGAGGAAGAGAACTGTTAAATTCAAATATATGTGGAGGTGATAATTTATGACCCCAGCCCAAACACAAACCGAACCAAAAATATACACCCTTGGGTGAAAAAATACGAATGATTTTGTAAGAATTGCAAGAGCATGCATTGCAGTTACCAATTAGCGATCGCTGGTATTTAGTTCAGTTACTATTAGCATCGATTTAAAAAGAAACACTTTCATCTATTTCTAAGAGTCCAAGCGAAAAGCCTTTGACCGAACTCGAGCCTTGGACTCAAAGTTTAATTGGTGCGAGCGAGCTAGGAAGAGAAAATCTGGCAGAATCCCAGGTGGATTATTTAGAGGAGAAATATCGTTGAAGCGGGTTTTATTTGATAGCAATGTGTTGCTAGATGTTTTAGCGCAACATCAACCATGTGTTATGGCTTCTGCGCGATCGTTAAATATTGTTACACAGGAACAAGTCCAAGGATATGTTTCAGGTCATGCAGTTACTAATCTTTTTTAGATTTTGCGCCAAATTGCTAGTGAGTCAGCAGAATATTTTCTGGCTCTGAATTCTTACAATAAAATAACAGTTTTTCAAAGGCGTTTTTACCCTAGTTACTTATGTATACGGCAGAAGTTCCACGTGGCCCTAAAGGTCATTTTATTGTTGGTAGTCTCCCTGAAATCAGTAGAGACGTGCTAACCTTTTTTACAGAGTCGGCACGTAAATATGGTGACATTTTTCGCTTTTCTTTCGGACCTTTTCCAGCGATTATGATTAACCATCCTGATTTGATTGCGGAAGTCTTAGTTACCCAGCAGCCCAACTTTGTCAAAAGTAGTGTTTACCGACGTGGACTTCGCTTTTTAGGCAACGGCTTGCTTAACAGTGAAGGTCAATTTTGGCAACGTCAACGCCGTTTAGTACAACCCGCTTTTCATCTTGAGCGAATTGCAGCCTATGCTGACGTAATGGTTTCTTATACTAATGAATTACTTGAGCAATGGCAAAATGGGGAAGTCCGCGATCTTTATCAAGATATGATGTCGTTGACAGAAAAAATAGTGTCAAAGACGCTATTTGGTTTTGACATTAGGAATGAAGTTTCTGGTGTACAGAGGGCATTGGATGCGGTAATGGACTTTAATAACCAACTTAGCAATCAATATCTACTGCCAAGTTGGGTACCTACTCCTAGCAACTTACGATATGAACGAGCAACTCAACAACTAAATGTCATAGTTTATAAGATTATTAACGAGCGACGAGAAAGCGGTAAAGACATCGGCGACTTACTCTCACTGTTACTACGGGTACGAGATGAAGATAATGGAACTGGCATGACGGATCGGCAAGTGCGAGATGAAGTGATAACTCTGTTGTCCGCAGGACACGAAACAACAGCTAATGCTATGACATGGACATGGTTTTTGCTTTCACAGCACCCGCAGGTACAAGCAAAATTGCATTCTGAATTAAAAACAGTATTGTCTAAGCGTACACCAACTTTTGCAGACATTCGTTCTTTATCCTATACAGAGAAAGTTGTTATGGAAGCAATGCGACTGTACCCACCTGTGTGGGGAATAAGTCGAGTTTCCTTGCAGGACTGTGTTCTTGGAGGGTATAATATTAAAGCTGGTACAACTGTGTTCATCAGTCAGTGGGTGATGCATCGAGATTCTCGATTCTTTGAAAATCCAAATGTTTTCGATCCAGATCGTTGGGCAAATAATTTCCAAAAAAAACTACCTACGTTTGCCTACTTTCCCTTTGGTGGTGGCTCGCGAATATGCATTGGTAAGTCATTTGCCATGATGGAAGCAATTTTACTTTTAGCTACCATTGCACGCTCCTGGAGTTTGACACTACAACCAGACCATCCGGTGGTGCTTCAACCATCATTAACGCTACGCCCAAAATATGGCTTGAAAATGCAGCTAATTAAAATATAAATTGTTTGATTTTGTAGGATGGCTATCCATGCCCGTCCCGTATACGAGCAGGCAAAATGCCCCGCACCAAAAGAAATTTTGAGATATTTTTATTTGGAAGTCTCTCGGTTGTGACTTTTTCCCGGTGAGGAGATGACAAATAGCTCCCCGACTTCTCTAAGAAGTCGGGGAGCTAATGAGGTCTAAATTTTGGGCTTAATCTATTAACTACTGATGCCACCCTTTTAAGTCTGCTAGGTCGGTTGTATTTTTCTTGGTGTCTACTTTAATCTCATCAACAGTCTTTTCGAGATTAGTCAGTTTCGTATCAATGTTTTTAATGTCACCCTTAACTGATTCAATGGCTACCTTAGTCTCAGTCCTAAAATCGTTAACATCTTTCTGTAGGTTGTCTAACTTCTGATTAATCTGCTTTAAAACTTCTTCTAATGAATAGGTGACTGTTATCGGTGATTGGCTCATGATGTTATCCTCAAAGTGTAAAGGTTTTGCCAGTCAAAGAATGATGGCTCCTTCTTTACCGGATTTAATTAATATCAGGCCGTCGGGAAGTATACTTAGGGTGATGGTGCAGTGGTTGACGTATCGTTTGTGCATGGTTTTTGGTTGGGTGGAATATATTTAGGAGTTTGGGAACCGCAGATGAACGCGGATGGACGCAGATGGTTTTTTGCTTGATTTAATTTGAATCTGCTCTGTTTCTATCTTGTGGGATGGGCGTCCTCGCCCGTCCTTACTACGAGTTAATCCACGCCGATTGGCATAGACCAATGCTCTGTTTTTGTAGTACTCATCACATACGAAATCCTTGCTTAAGATAGATGCTAAGTTGCTGTTTAAAGAGCTATATCAAGCTATGTCAAGAATTTAAGCGAAAAATTCTCTTTTTTGAGGATATCGATCCAGTGGTGCGTTTTTGACCACTATCCCTGCTAATTAACTTATAAAATATGTATAAAAAGATGCATTGGACAACAAGAAGTGCTGCCGTAATTGCTTTAGGAGTGGCAACTGTAGCAGTAGCTCCCAAATTAATTTCTGCTCCAGTTTCAGCACAGGTCAGTGCTCCAACTGTAGCTCAAAACACTAACTTCCCTGATGTTGGCTCCAATTATTGGGCGCAACCATTTATTGAAGCCCTAGCAACAAGAAACGTAATTGTTGGCTATCCCGATGGTACTTACAGACCCGATCAGCCCGTCACTCGTGCTGAATTCGCGGCAATGATTCAAAAAGCTTTTAACCAGAACTCTGTTAGGCAGTTACCCCAGGGTGGATTTAGAGACGTTCCTTCTGGTTACTGGGGAGCTTCTGCAATTCAAGAAGCATATGAAACTGGATTTATGTCAGGTTACCCAGGAAACTTGTTTGTTCCAAATGAGCGAATTCCTAAAGCACAAGCAATCATTTCCCTCGCAAGTGGTTTGGGTTTAACAGCAAGCAACGCTTCAACAGAGCAAGTTCTGACAACTTACTATACAGATGCCAGTTCAATTCCCAGTTATGCTGTGAGTGGTGTCGCAACTGCCACACAAGCTAATCTTGTCGTCAACTATCCAAATGTAAATGTGCTCAATCCCTTGACAGCCCTGACTCGTGCGGAAGCTGCAGCACATTTATATCAAGCTTTGGTGAGATTGGGACAGTTACAACCCATTCCTGGTAATGTCGCTGCTGCTAGTTATATTGTAGGTAGGACATCTGGTGGTAGTACAAATAACCAAGATATCGTGTCTCTTGCTGGAGCTAGTGGTTCCTTTACAACTTTAACTTCTTTGTTGAAGGCAGCTGGTCTAGCGGATACTCTACAACAACAAGGACCTTTCACTGTCTTTGCTCCAACAGATGAAGCATTTGCTGCTGTGCCTCAAGCCACTTTAGAGCGGTTACAACAGCCAGAAAACAGAGAAACACTGATCAAGATTTTAAGATACCACGTGGTTCCCGGTACGATCGCAACTAACGAACTCAAGACTGGAAATCTGGAAACGGCTGAAGGTCAACCTCTCAATCTTAAAGTTAATACGAGTACTAATCAAGTCACGGTCAATAACGCGAGTGTCATTCAGTCCGGCGTTCAAGCAAGCAACGGTGTTATCTATCCTATCAACCAAGTTCTCATTCCATCTGGCGTGAGTCTAAATCAAAAGCCAGGAAATGGTAGAGGAGACAGTGTTACACCAGGTAGAGCAACTCGTGGTGTCTCTAGCTACATTGGAGTTGGTGGCAATATTGGTTTGGGTGGCGATTCAGGGCTTAGTGAAGGGAACTTTGCAGTTGTCAGCAAAATTGGGTTAACAAGATTCATCTCCGTAAGACCATCAGCCGTTATAGGAGATGACACTGTTGTTTTAGTTCCTATTTCCTTCGACTTTGCTCAAAGATCTGCGGACGCTTTTGAAAACAGATTTGGTATAGCCCCTTACATAGGAGCTGGTGTTGCTATTGAAACGAGCGATGATGCTGATGTTGGTTTGCTCCTTTCTGGAGGTGTGGACGTACCTTTAGGTCGTCAATTTACATTAACAGGTGCTGTCCATGCAGCTTTTCTGGATGAAACTGATGTAGGGCTTGTACTGGGAATAGGTTATAATTTCAGATTCTAATTTAGTTAGTGGTTAGTAAATAGTAGGGGCGCAAGGCATTGCGCCCGTATAGTGGTTAGTAGTAACAACTAACTATGCCCTATTCCGATAAACAGATAGCTCGTCAACTCTCATTTCAAAAGGCATTCCCTGTCCTTTTGGAGCACAAACGCGAATCTTAGCACTACTAACAACTTTGTGTAGTAATTCTGCCATATTTGTTAGCTGTTGCAAAATTCGCCAATTTGTGATTTGATCCTGACATTCGATAACTAAGGTCAAGCCATTTGTCTGAGAAGTGACATACCACCTACAAGCAGCTAGTAAATCTTGGATAGTGCGATCGCATCCTTCATAAAAATATCTACTAATAGAATATTCTAGTTGCTGACGTAAAATAATATCTGCTGATGTTAATTGAACGGGATGCGAATCATCCTCGTGGTAGAAATGCTTTCTCTTCATCTTCCTTATTCCTTGATTGTTTCATTTATTGACCAATTACCAATGTGTAGAGAATATCTTTTTTCGTTTCTAAGAAATCGCTAGTTTCGTCATCATAGAAAGCGCCAATACCACTACACCCACCTTCCCAATAATTGCTAAATAAATAGACTCTTTGCCCTAAAAATCCAGCAATTTGCATTGCAGTTTGATAGTTCCTGTAATTAGACACGAGAAACAAAGTTACAGCACTATCTTTAGCAAGAGCTTGATTTACACACAAGTATCCTACCTTGTCACTAAAATCACCTTCTTTTATTCTGTGATTTTGGTAGTATAACCCCGGCGATATTCCTTCAACCCTGTTAACAACAGAATAAATTTCTATCTCCTCAATATTTTCTGTTGGTATTGCTTTTTCCACTTCCTGCAAAATCCTACAGAAAACGCTTGCACCAGATAGATCCTTTAAGAAAACGTCGGCAAGAACGCCTATTCCAAACAGTTCGGAAAAACTTTTCCTTATCAAAGCTGAACTGCGGATATTCGAGTTGCTTTTGGGGACTTGCCTGCAAAGCAGTTTCTATATAGCCATCTTCAATAAATTTACTGGCTTCAAAATAATCAGTTCCGCAGACAAAAGGAACTTTTAGCCTGAGACGTCTGACTTTTTTGGTTTGGAACTCACCAGAAATGGCACAAGCTGTAATAAACTCTTTATTCTCAAAGCCTAAGTCTAAATTGAGAGCGAGTCTATCAGAATCAAAAATAAGTTGGACATTTCTATCGCGAACGTAAGCCGAGGCTGCAATCGCACCTAAATGATGACCGCTATCTAGAAAGCAGTACCTCACACCTCTGTCTTGATATTTCCAACTAGACCTATAATAAACGCAACTGATTAAAAAAATGAATCCATTGATACTATTATCAGGTGAAATATAACTTTCTAATCCATCATTAATCAATTCATAAATAAGAGTTAGACAATGATTGGCAACTTCAAGATGATAGCTCCCATCAATTATCCCTTCAATTTCCCGAATCTGGACGTAAATCTCGACATAATTTGGATTTGTCAGCACTGAAACATATGAATGTTTTGTAGCGTCGTGGTAACTCTTACCTACTGTTTTGCTGATTAGCATTTTTTAAAATTCTCAGAACTTCTACATTACTGGCAAAATCTATAGCTTTATAATCATCTAAATTTTTTAGATCTAGATTTGGATTATGTGTCAAAAGCAACTTGACAACTTCTGTATTTCCGGCTGAGGCTGCATACATTAAGACAGTTGCACCGTTATCATTTTGATTGTTAATATCAATTTTTACAGATAGTAACAACTCAATTAATTGATAGCGATCGCCAAAACAAGCAAACCACAAAGCATTATTTCCATCATTGTTTCTAGAATTTAGATCTACACCAGCATTAATCAAGTCTTTAACAACTGATTCAGATCCTTCCCTAGTCGCTTTCATTAAAGCTGTGTCACCATTTTCTCCACGGCTATCCAAATTCTGAGTGCTGTATCCTTTTGCTATCATCCATTGACGAGTCGTTTCACTTAAAGAAGACTGCATACTCATTTTTGATTTTTCACTTTCTATCGTACTTATACCATGCGTGGATTTTAGATTTTGGATTCAGAAAGCCTTGCTTAGAATTAGTTTCATCCAATAATCAGTCTCATTGTTTTTTCCAATTGGTCTTATTTCACATTTTTACATAAATTTTAAAATATTATTTTCTCAAAAAATAATTGGTTAGAAAAAATCTCAATAAAAAAAGTAATTTATATGACTTAGCACCAAATTATTTCCTATTGAAAATGAAGCAATCCGTAGTAAGTATAATAATCAATTATTCACTCCATAGACGGAAAGCGACTTTACTCCGAAGATAGAAGAAGAAAACAAAAATACTAGATACCTTTTCATCAGTGAAGTCAACACCTACTTAAGTGGTAATAACTATGCACAATAGAACACACTCCATCAAAAATTTTATTGGCAGCTTTCTGGGAGTTGCTGGCATAAGTGCTGTTATTGCTTTTCCCACCATAGGACAAGCCAACATTAACCCTAATACTTCTCATAACTCCAATCGGTCTATCCTTGCTCAAAATACTCCAAGTAAGCCAAGCCCTGCTCCTAACTCTACAAATCGTACTGGTAACCAAGCTAACATAGACCAAAAATTTGTGACTCAGGCAGGAGAAAGTGACCAGTTTGAGATCCAGACAAGTCAACTAGCTCTTCAACGTGCAAAAAGCCCTGAAGTGAAGAAATATGCACAACACATGATTAATGAGCACAGAAATTCGAGCAAACAGTTAAGCAGTATAGCTCAACAGAAGGGTTATAAACTACCAACAACTATAGGTCAAGCAAATGCATCCTTATTGACGCAACTTACGAAGGCGGTTGATACAAACTTTGACAATACATATATGCAACTGCAGGTGACAGCTCACACTAAAACTCTCGATAATTACCGAAACTACATTGCTAACTCGTCAAACTCTGATTTAAAAGCCTTTGCTACTAAAACTGCACCTATTATTGAGAATCACCTAAAAATGGCACAGAGTATGGTGGGAAACTCAGGTGATTCTGGTTCTAGTTCCGGAACTTCTCCTAGCAGGATGACACCTGGTACTCAAAGACCTACTACGAATACTCCTGGTACGGGAACGGTTCGTCCGTCACCAGATACAGGACGGTAAAACTTTTGATTTCTTTGTGGTCCGGGCATCTTGCCCGGTATTAATGCTTCTGTGGTCAGGGCATCTTGCCCGGTATTAATTAGAGGCGGGCGAGGACGCCCGCACCACAAAATGTGTCACAATATGTACAATAAGATGACCTGCTTTCATTTTTTCCGAGCAACAATATGAAAAAGATGCCAATATTTATCTTCTCCGATAGCAGTTTTTCCAGGGTGCTCTTCTTCCTCTAACATCTCTATTTCAAAAGGTTGGAGTAATACTTCTACTTGTTGGCGAGTGTGATGGGTAATTGTTGGAAAAATTGCCCAAGAATCGCGCTCGCCAAACAATTGTCCGCAAAACCGACCTCCCTCTCTTAAGGATAAAGTGATTTTTTTCCATAGTTCAGGGAAATGTTCTGGCAAGCAAAATGGTAGAGAAAAACTAGCGTTTACCATGTCTACCGATTTTGGTAAAGTCACACATTCAAAGCGGCTTATTAGGGTTTCTAAAAGTTGACCATCGCTGTCGAGACGTTCCAGTAATCTTGTAATTGCTTCTGCTTCACCATCAATAGCTAAAACCCGCCAACCGTGGTGTAAAAGTTCTACTGTATCTCTTCCTTCTCCACAACCCAGATCGACTGCAAATTTTGATACACAAGTATTTGTTATACTATCTTCAAGTCTTTCCAATTCAAAATTTCCAAGCGCTGTCAACAAGGTTTCTCGCGGAGGACGACCCACAACAGCATTATAATAAGTAGACCATTTGCGCTCAAAAACTTCTTGAGAGCGATCGCTGTTTGAGCCTGACATAAGCAACCCAGAATAACGTATAACTAAATCATAAATTTTAATTGTATAGGGATTTCCAAGAAATAAATTATCCATCTTGTGGGACGGGCGTCCTCGCCCGTCTTATACTGGTGGCGGGCGGGACGCCCCGCAATCGCCTCAACGCTTGGAACCCTCCGCAGTTGCTTCAACGCTTGGAACCCCCGCAACGCACTGCTCTCCGCACGGCGCTGCTCTTCGCACCACAAGAAAAAGTTGAATATTTTTTTATTTGGAAGTCCCATAAATAATTTCTCTGCTCGTACAAAGAATCCTATTAGCAGGTAAATTATACCAGTGTTTTAAAATTAGGTATGTGAATGAGAGAAGCTTTATAATTACACGTTGAAGCCCCAATACAAACTAGAGTTCACGTGAATTTACAGAATTCTTTTATTAGCTATTCTAGTAAATTTACGGAAGACGAAAGTTGAGGTGGGGAGTTAGTATGATTTTGTTAGAATAAAAAAACAAAAAATACAGTATAAAAGTTAGCGATCGCCCGCTATCAAAAGACGATTTTCCTATTTGGATATGAGATGAGCATTTAGACAAAGGCGTTAGGAAAAAGGTAATTATTTTACCTTTTTCCTTCTTCCTTTTTAGATTTATTTAAGTTGGTATAGCTGCCCGACTTCTTCCTTGAAGTCGGGCAGCTGGTATGGTAAGGAGCCTCGGCTCAAAGGTATTCCCAAGCGAAGCCTAGGAACGAGGTGGAGGTCTATACTAAATAAGGCTCTTGGTGAGTCTTAATTGTGCAGTTAGAACGTGGGTAAGTTACGCAAAGCAATGCAAACCCTTGTCCTACTTGCTCGTCATCCAAGAATGTTTGATCGGATTGGTCGATTTCACCTTCAACAACTTTTCCAACGCAGCTAGAGCAAGCACCGGAGTGACAAGAGAAAGGCAAATCAATACCTTGTTCTCCTGCTGCGTCTAGAATAGTAGTTTCTTCATCGACTTCAATTGTGGTATCGAGATTTTCTTTCTTGCTGATCAGTCTAACTTGATAAGTAGCCATTTTCCAAATCCTCGCACTCTCGGTACACAATGGTTTTATGGCTTCAAGGGTGTTTGCCAATTCATAATTCATAATTACGAATTATTTACAGGGTGTACCTGCAGATGGGCAGTCAACTGTTTTGAAGGACTTTCCACAACCACAAGTTTCTGTGGCATTGGGGTTGATAAACTTAAAGCCGCTTTCCATCACCCCATCCACAAAATCAACAATCATTCCTTCCAGCAACGGCGCACTTTTGGCATCAACGTAAATAAGCACTTTACCTTCTTGGCTTACTACATCGTCTGATTGCGGCTTACTAGTAATTTCCATTGCATACTCATAGCCACTGCAACCACCATCTTTGATAGAAATGCGGATGCCTTTAGTTGGAGTAGTTGTTTCGGGATTAGAACCTCGCAGTAATGTTCGTAGGTGAAATTCTGCTTTTTCTGTCAAAGTCACAGTCATTGAATATTCTCCTCAATTGCTAATAGCTAATTGTTAGTTGTTAGTTGTTAGTTGCTAATTGCGTTATTGCCATTAACAATTAGCCATTAACGATCGACCGTTAATGTTTCCATCGGCGTAGGTTGTGAGTATCTCCAAGGCGCATTGTTACCACAAACCGGACAGGAGCGATCGCGATAAGAACGACGTTTAGCAAACTCCATCCGAGATAAGTCTATGGTGAGCAATTGAGATAACAGAGGCTGACTTAACCCAGTGATCAACTTGATAGCTTCTAGTGCAGTCAAACAAGCCAGAGTGCCAGAAACAGCACCTAGAACTGAAAAACCGCGTCTGTCCCAATCAGGCTTTTCAGGGAACAAGCAAGACAAACAAGGAGTCACACCGGGAATAATCGTTGTAAGATATGCCTCCATTCCATCCATTGCTGCTTCCACCATAGGCTTACGCCAGCGCACGCAAGCTGCATTCAGCAGATCGCGCTCTGTAAAGTTATGAGCGCAATCAAGAGCCATATCAGCTGATTGTACTAAGGAATCAACATTTTCCGGAGTAACATATTCATGCACTGCTTCTATAACGACATCAGAATTGATAGCTTCCAGAGTTTCTTTTGCTTTGAATACTCTTGGCTTACCTACCCAATCATCAGTCATAAGAATCTGACGATTCATATCGTCAAGTCGCAGATCTCCACCACGAACAAGAATTAGTCGCCCAACGCCAGCTACTGCAAGGTATAGCGCCGCCGTACCGCCTAATCCTCCTACACCCGTAACCAGAACTGTCGCTGACTTGAGGCGCTTCTGTGCTGTTTCTCCAAAATTAGGAAGCATCATTTGGCGACTATAGCGTTCTAATTCGGTAGGCGTTAGGTTTATCACTTTTTACCTCCTAATCAGAAGTGATTTCTGTCAGCGTAACTACATTTTTTGGCTTCTCATTAAACACTTTGAACAGCTTTTGTTCTTGAGGTGTTGAAGAGAGAAATACCTGATAAGCTTGTTGTAGCGCCTCACAATATTTACTTAACCGTTCCAGATCGCTGAGGTCAGTATAATTATTATCAATTTCCTCAATCAATTGAGAAAACTTTTTCAAAATATGCAGG